>NZ_JBMULM010000008.1:0-61457 GCF_049537595.1 Fictibacillus nanhaiensis | reverse complement strand
ACTTTCAAAAAGAAGAAATGCTTCTTCTCTTATTATCCGGTATTAGCCCCGGTTTCCCGGAGTTATCCCCGTCTTACAGGCAGATTACCCACGTGTTACTCACCCGTCCGCCGCTAAATCAGAGGAGCAAGCTCCTCATCATTCGCTCGACTTGCATGTATTAGGCACGCCGCCAGCGTTCATCCTGAGCCAGGATCAAACTCTCCATAAAAGTGTTTGTCTTGCTCGATTTAAAACTGACGGAATTAATTCTTAATTCCTTACCTATTTCTTTTGTTCAGTTTTCAAAGAACTGTGTGTTTCGTGTGTCGCTCGTTTTGGCGACTTTTATAAGATACCACCGTTGGCTAGTTGATGTCAACAGCTTTTTTTAGTAATTCTTAATTTGTTTATTTCGTTTGTTTCAGCCGCTGTAAAAGCGACAAGAAGTAATATACCATCTTCTCGATAATATGGTCAATAGTTTTTTAGAAAAAAGTTAATTTCTTTGTTTTTTCCTTAAATATCTTCTGCAATCAGACGGCTTAGCGAACCTACAGAATAACCGATAAATGATCTGATACCTCTCTTCTAAAACGGATTTGACTATAACATCGATCTTATGGTCTTCAAGATCAAACCTAAGTTCCTCCATCTCCTTTTTTAACACATACTCAAATTCATGAAGTTCTTGGTGATTCAATAACATACCTACCAAAGACAATGGACGACACCCCGCTAAGTTTTTTTATTTTACCATTATGGCCATGAATAGTAGGAGTTATTATTTTATGTGATTATCTAAATTTTCGGTATATCTTGTCCCTTTCATCATAGATATTTTGTAAGGAAGATGGACAGGGGGTAGATGGTTTTATGAAATTTTTCTTTGTTATTAACGGCAAGAAAGTGAAACAATACATGGTTGTTGTATTTGCAGCATTCTTTGCTGCTTCACTTGCTTTTGTAGGACAGCAGCAACTATCTGTGTTTTCATCTAAAGATGGACCCCGAGCGATTTATAAGGGAGAAGACCAAGGGAATAAAGTATCTCTTACATTTGATATCAGTTGGGGCGATAAGCGAGTTACGCCGATCTTGGACGTCTTAAAGGACAAAGGCGTAAAAAATTGCACTTTTTTCATATCAGCCGCTTGGGCTGAGCGTCATCCTGAAATCGTTGAACGGATCGTAAAAGATGGTCATGAAGTGGCCAGTCTTGGTTATCAATACAAAAGTTATACCGATTGGGAAGACAAACAGATCAAAAGGGATATCCTTTTAGCTCAGGAAAAGATTAAAAAGGTATCTGGAAAAATGACTTCTCTTATTCGCCCGCCGAACGGAAACTTTGATGAGCGTGTCTTGAACATCTCTGAAGATCTTAACCATACGGTAGTTCATTGGAGCATCGACACGAAAGATTGGAAAAATCCTGGAGTTGATCGTATTGTGACAACGGCTACAGATGAGACGAAAGCTGGAGACATTATCTTGCTTCATGCATCTGATTCCGTTAAACAAACGCACAAAGCACTTCCTACAATAATCGATAAACTGCGTGACGATGGATTTAAATTTGTAAGTGTAAGTGAAATGATCGCGAATACAGAGGCCAATAGCAAAGAGGTTAACTAATTAATAAAAAGCCCCTGCCTTATAAGGCAGTGGGCTTTGTTTGTTTAGATGATTTAGTTTGATCGGACTGCAGCAGTCGATGCAGCATTAAAATTTGATACGTATTACAAAGCATGATTGGAACAAAGCCCATCCAAAGCGAAAGAGTATTGTTTTCTTTCAGCACCGGCACCCATTCTAAAATAGTAACGACTGTTATGAAGAAAAGCGTTGGTATGAATGCTACACTCGTTGTTTGCTTTACTTTTACATAGGCAATGATCAATCCGTAAGCTAAAATCGCAAGCGGAATAAGAATGTAATTAACTAGGCTGTCGCCTTCGTTGTGAAAGGATGTATATCGTAAATAGAACAGATCGAATAGAACGACTGCAATCAATACAAGTTGTACACCATTCCAAAGACGATGGCTTTTAAAGATACCCAGTCCAAAGCGATGAACAGTTAAATAAGCAAAAAAGCCCATCTGACTAAAAACACTGAACAACGCGCCGAAACCGATCAATCCAAAAATATATAGAAGAACTTCTAAAGCGCTGCTGTCTTCAGGAAACTTTAATATAAGACCAACTGTGATTGCACTAACAATCCCAATTAACAATGTGGTAAAGAATAAAAAGATCCAACTTCTAATTTTCACGCCTGTTTTCCCCCTCTAACATGCTCCGTAACGATTGTACCAATGTCTTTTTTAAATTGCCAGTTTTCCTTTAAATAACCAGTATAAATACGTGCTAAAAATCAATCCTATAAGTATGGAGCTCAACTTGAAAGGAGGAGGAATTACATTGAAAAAATTATACATTTTCCTCTTTTGTATCTCTCTCGCTGCTCTTTCGGGCTGTGCTCAAGAAGCCCAAGGCAGTTCTCAGGTCGATTATGAAGCAACAAAAAAGATGCTTGTCGATCTATTAAAGACAGATGAAGGAAAAAAAGCTATCAAAGAAGTGTTATCAGATAAGGAAATTCAGCAAGATATACTCATTGATCAAGAAGTCATCAAACAGACGATTGAAAAGCAGCTTCTTTCTGAAAAAGGACAGAAGTTTTGGCAGACCCTTTTTAAAGACCCGAAGTTTTCAGTAGCTTTTGCAAAAAGTATGCGAAAAGAACACGAGAAGTTGATGAAGGATCTTATAAAAGACCCACAATATCAAGCAGAAGTGATGAAAATCATGCAGAATCCACAAATGGCTGAAAAATTATTATCTCTTGTTGATACACAGCCTGTTAGAAAAGAAATGAAAAAAGTAATGCTTGAGACGTTTGAGAGTCCAATCGTACAAGCCCAGATCCAAGAAATGTTAAAAAAAGTCGCTCATGAAGAAATCGATCAGTCCATCTCTAAAAAAGGAAAAGAAGCTTCATCCGGCGGTGAACAACAACAAGAATCAACGAGCCCACAATAAAAGCCTTCCGACATTCGGAAGGCTTTTTTTCTTTAACTTGTTTTATCAATAATTTTCTTCGCCATCTGAATATAATGTTCACCGATTGGATGTGTTTGTCCATACACACTCGGCGCAAAATCATCTTCTTTTATCTCAGGCTGACCAAGCGGAATTTGGCCAAGCAACGGTACATTTAACTCTTCTGCTAAACGTTTTCCGCCGTCTTTACCGAATACATATTCCTTCTCACCTGTAGATCCGCTTTGGAAGTATGACATATTCTCAACGATTCCAAGAACTTCATGGTTCGTCTTAATCGCCATCGTTCCTGCACGTGCTGCTACGAAAGCTGCTGTAGCATGAGGTGTTGTTACGATTACTTCTTTACACTTCGGAAGCATTTTGTGAACATCAAGTGCAACGTCACCTGTACCAGGCGGTAAGTCTAGAAGAACATAGTCTAGATCTCCCCATTCTACTTCGCTGAAGAAATTCATGAGCATCTTCCCGAGCATCGGTCCGCGCCAGATAACAGGTGCGTTATCTTCAACGAAAAATGCCATGGAGATTACTTTTACTTCAAAACGTTCAACCGGAAAGATTCTATCGCCTTTTACTTTTGGACGCTCTGTAATTCCCATCATATCTGGAACGCTAAATCCATAGATGTCAGCATCGATCAATCCGACTTTTTTTCCAAGTCTTGCAAGAGCAACAGCTAAGTTCACAGATACCGTTGATTTCCCAACGCCGCCTTTACCACTAGCGATCGCGATAAATTGTGTCTTGCTGTTTTCGGAAAGAAGAGTCGTTGGCGCACTCTGCGCTCCCGCTTCACTCGGGTCCACAGCCGTAATGTCGTCTCTTTTTTCAAAACGAAGTCCGACAGATTCCACTCCTGCATTTTTCAGCACTTGAACGATCTGCTGCTGCAGCTGCATTTGTTCTGGTGTTCCTGTATGTGCTAAGCCAATCTTCAGCCCCACATATCCTTCTTTAATCTTCAACTCACGGATACTTCCAGAGTCGACCATGCTTTTATGTAAATAAGGGTCTTGAATAGGCCCTAACAGCTCGATGACTTTTTCTTCTGTAAGCACATAGACACATCCTTTACCTGTAAAATTCCTTTTCAGTATATCACAACCCCCACTGACAATCATGTAAGCGGTTTTTTAGATGTGTAAATTTTGTTCAAGCGAGGAGGCTTCCTATGATAGGTACGAGCACTTACTGTCGACTTTTATGAAAATACTGTCCACTTTTTGAATTTTACTGTCTACTTTCGTAAAATTACTGTCCACTTTTACACTTTTACACTTTTACTGTCCACTTCGGTATTTTTACTGTCCACTCAAAGTTTCCCGCCCAGAAAGCGAGCACCTGAAACGAGGTCAGCCTCATTAACGAGTCGCAATAAAAAACACCCCCTCTAATCAAGAGGAGATGCTGGTGGGGTTTCATTTGTATAAAAGCGCAGCATCCCCTGATAGATCGATGCCGCTATACTTTTTTGGTATGATTCAGTTTTCAAAAGCTCGCGTTCTGATGGATTGGACAAGAAACCAACTTCGACTAAAGCTCCTGGTACTTCTGCCGTTCTCAACAAATATAAACCTTCTATGGATTTTGCGAATCGGTTCGTATTGTTTAGGTTGCGTTTGATTTCGTCTTGAATGAATTTAGATACCGCTTCGCCGTCTTCTTTTCCGGGATGATAAAAGACTTGAGCACCTCTCCACCGGGATGAGGGCAAAGAATTAAGATGAATCGAAATAAATAAGTCCGCATGATTTTCGTTAATAATTCGTTTTCGTTCTTTTAAATCTTCATATTTGCGATGACGTAATTTTTTTGTTCCCTCTTTTGCGAGATCTGTGTCCGTCTCTCGTGTCATGATGACGAGTGCTCCCGCTTCTTGTAGATAATCTCGAAGCAATACCGAAATGTTTAACGCGATCTCTTTTTCAAGAACTTCTCCATCACCAACCGCACCACCGTCAGCACCGCCATGACCTGGGTCAATTACGATAATTTTTCCAGAGAGCGGCATGTTCCAAGAGCGCCACGAATCATCATCTAAAAAATGATAGGTGAAAATAAAGATAAGGACTGCGCATCCAAGTGCAAACGCGGCTCCCTTCACCCACTTCTTCATGTTTTGTCCCCCTATACAAGCCATATAATATTATGTATATGGGACAAGAAGAAATTTATAACTGATTATTGCAGCTTCATGCGGTAGCGTTTTTCACCGTTTTTATAGCCTTCCATCCACCAAATATGAACGAATGCCTCACAGCATAGATGTAGGGATTCCATCATCATCTCTGTTCCCCAGCACCAGAACTGCCAATATTCAAAAAGACCGTCTGCGATTGCTTTTTGTTTAGCATATGCCCGTTCTTTAATCTTTTCTAACGTTTCCCCGTGATACGCAAACCGGCTATAGCCTGCTCCTAAAAGATAAGAATCGATTGCCAAGTCGATGCATGCATCTTCAATGTCATTTTGATAAAGAAGCGAGTATTGAAAAAATGGTTGAAACAAACGCTGAAATTCTTTTTTTATGGTAGCAAGGGATAAGTCTCGAAGTACTTTCCGCTCGAACGTTTCTTTTTTGAAACGCTGCTTTTCTTTAAAATTGTTTAATACGATTGCCATTGTTACCTCCCCTTTCATCATGTTGTGTTTTTCCATATCTATATTTTCTCCAGAGATGGATTCACGACACTACATAAAAGATGGGAATAACTCTTTACTGCATGCGGCGAGTATATATGCAGAGCAAAATAGGATCAGCCGTTAGACTGAATTTTTCTGATTTAAACTTAATTACTTTAAATTTAGACTTAATTACTTTGAATTTAGACTTAATTTCCCTAAACAGACACGAATCACAAACAAAAAAACCCCGCTCTCTAAAAAAGAGAACAGGGTTTTGATAAACGAAAATAGAAATTAACGTTTTGAGAACTGAGGTGCACGACGAGCGCCTTTAAGTCCGTACTTCTTACGCTCTTTCATACGAGCGTCACGAGTAAGGAATCCAGCTGCTTTAAGAGAACCGCGGTACTCAGGATCTGCTTCTAGAAGCGCACGAGAGATACCGTGACGGATAGCTCCTGCTTGTCCAGTGTATCCACCGCCATGAACAGTAACTAATACGTCATACTTGTCAGTTGTTTCAGTTGTGTTAAGTGGTTGCTTAACGATAAGCTTTAAAGTTTCTAATCCGAAAAATTCGTCAATGTCACGTCCGTTGATTACGATACGGCCTTCACCAGGAACTAATCGTACACGCGCTACGGAGTGCTTACGACGTCCAGTGCCATAATATTGTACTTGTGCCACGTAAATACCCTCCTTTTTATCCGCGTAACTCGTAGTTTTCAGGTTTTTGTGCTTGGTTGTTGTGCTCAGCTCCAGCGTAAACGTGAAGCTTTTTGAACATTTGGCGACCAAGGCTGTTCTTTGGAAGCATACCTTTGATTGCTAGCTCAAGCATTTGAACTGGACGAGTTGTACGCATTTCTAATGCAGTTCTCGTACGCAGTCCACCTGGGTGACCAGTGTGGCGGTAGTAAATTTTGTCTGTTAATTTCTTACCTGTTAATTCAATCTTCTCAGCGTTGATGATGATTACGTGATCACCAGTGTCAACGTGTGGTGTATAAATAGGCTTATGCTTACCGCGAAGGATAGATGCAACTTCACTGGATAGACGTCCAAGTGTTTTGCCTTCAGCGTCGATCACAAACCATTTACGTTCTACTTCAGAAGCTTTCGCCATGAAAGTCGTACGCATGTGTTTTCCCTCCTGTATCTTCAATCAAATTTCATTATATTCATGTGAACATTTCCCGAGATATCTACACGGGGCATGTGGACGATATCTGTAGAAATACCAAATAATATCTTATAATATATAAACAACGATGTCAAGCGTATCCTAAATATTATTCCGTTTTATCTGCATAATCTACATGAAAGAGATAGAGCCCGTTTGCCGGAGCTGTTTTTCCAGCGAGCGCACGGTCCTTACCTTTTATAATCACAGAGACCTCTTCAGGTTTGAGCTTCCCTTGTCCAACTTCTAAAAGTGTACCAACAAGAATACGAACCATGTTATATAAAAATCCACTGCCTCTTACCTTTAGCGTTAAGACGTTCCCCTCTTCTACAACATCAAATGCAAAGATCGTACGAATCTTATCTTCCACTTCGGACTTTGCTGATGAAAAAGAGGTAAAGTCATGTGTACCTAAAAATAACGACGCAGCATGCTTCATCTCCTCTACGTTTAATGAATAGGGAAAATGAAACATATGATTTCTTTGGAACACATCTGGCAGCTTACTTCTTAAAATTTTATAGTGATACTCTTTAGCTGTTGCAGTAAATCGAGAATGAAACGAATCGCTGACCATCTCAATGTCTTTTATTAGAATATCATTAGGAAGCATCGCATTCAATGCCTTTCCCCAAGCTTCAGAAGGAATCTCCATAGGAGTATCAAAATGAAACACTTGACCGATCGCATGAACACCTGCATCCGTGCGTCCTGAGGCATAGATGGCTACAGGTTCCCCTTTGTGCATCTTTTGCAGGACGGCCTGTATCGTTCCTTGAACCGTTCTGCCGCTAGGCTGTATTTGGTATCCGGCAAACTCAGTACCGTCATAAGCTACGGTTACTTTCATACGAGCCATGTTCAATCTCCTTTAATTGCGTAATAAAAATAGCGAAAGAGTCAGCAAGGCTAATAAAAGCAGTGCAAACGTATCACGCTGATGCCACTCTAGCGCACGAAGACGAGTTCTGCCTTCACCACCGCGGTATCCTCTCGCTTCCATCGCAAGAGCGAGTTCTTCAGCCCTCTTAAACGATGAAACGAATAACGGAACCAATAGCGGTACAAAAGCCTTTGCTCGTTCTTTGATCGGTCCGCTCGTGAAATCAGCGCCACGTGCCATCTGTGCTTTCATGATCTTTTCCGTCTCTTGTAAAAGTGTTGGAATAAATCTGAGTGAGATCGACATCATTAACGCGAATTCATGAACAGGGAGTTTCCACTTTTTTAATGGACCTAATAAGTGCTCCAACCCGTCTGTAATATCGATCGGTGTTGTTGTTAAAGTCAAAAGTGACGTCATCATAACAAGCAGCAGAAGCCTTAGTGCGATGAATATCCCTTGAATCACTCCGCCTTCATATATTTCAAGAAAGCCTGCTTTATAAAGCAGGTCGCCTTCTTTTGTTAAGAAGATATGCAAAAGCATCGTAAACACGACGAGTAACAGAATCGGCTTTAATCCTTTATATAAAAAACGGAAAGGAACTTTTGACAAACTGATGGTTACTATCGTAAAAGCGATCAGTACACCATAAGTCACCCAGTTGTTTGCAAGAAAAACAATAAACAAATAAAAGAAGGCAGCAATGAGCTTCGAACGTGAATCCATTTGATGAAGTGGAGAGGAAGCTGGATAATACTGCCCGATAATGACATTCTGCAGCATATTAGTTCCCCCTCTTCTTCAGACTCTGACTAACTTGTTCAGCCAGCTCTTCTACTGTAAACTTCGTTAAAGCAAGATGAAGTCCAGACTTCTCGTTCCACTTTTGTAAAAATTGAACGGTCTCTGGCACATCTAATCCCGCTTTCTGGAGTGCTTCTCGCTCACTAAAGATATCAGTCGGTTTACCATGCAGGTACAGTTCACCTTTATGCATCACAGCAATCTCATCTGCGTATCTCGACGCATCCTCCATACTGTGAGTAACAAGTATCGTTGTGAGGTTGTTTCGCTCATGCAGGGAATAGAACAGCTCCATGATCTCAACACGCCCAGCTGGATCAAGTCCTGCCGTAGGCTCGTCCAAGATCAGCACCTCAGGATTCATGGCAAGGACACCCGCAATCGCCACACGGCGCATCTGGCCACCGCTTAAGTCAAAAGGAGACTTCGTTAGAACGCTCTCTGGAAGTCCAACCATCTCAATTACTTTAGCAGCTGTGAGTCTAGCTGTTTCCTCAGACACACCAAAATTACGCGGACCGAACATGATATCTTTTTCTACCGTTTCCTCAAAAAGCTGATGTTCAGGATACTGAAAAACAATTCCGGCCTTTTTTCGAAGGGATTTCAAATCTTGCTTCTTACCGCCAGCTTTGAGTTCAGTACTGCCCATCTTTATCGAGCCTGCTGAAGGCTTTAACAGTCCATTAAGATGTTGGATAAGCGTAGACTTTCCGGAGCCCGTATGCCCGATCAATGCAAGGAATGTACCATCCGCGATGTCGAGGTTAATATCGTGCAACGCACGTCTTTCGAACGGAGTTCCCTCCATATATCGATGCTCTAGACGGTTTATGCTAATTTCCATAATGCATTCACCAGCTCTTCCTGCGTTAAATAGCTTTTATCAAGCTCCACACCTTTTTGGCGAAGAGCCTCACTTAACTTTAGTGAAAACGGTAAATCCAGACCGGCCGATTTCAACAGTTCACGCTGCTGAAAAATGTCTTCAGGTATCCCCTCAGCTGCCTTCTCTCCCATTTTCATGACAACAACTCTGTCTGCACTTAGCGCTTCCTCTAAATCATGAGTGATGGAAATGACAGTGATGCCTTCTTTTTTATTCAGTTCACGCACGGTATCGATGACTTCAATTCTACCGATCGGATCAAGCATCGATGTCGCCTCATCCAATACGATAACAGAAGGTTTCTGCGCCAATATCCCAGCGATCGCGACTCTTTGCTTCTGACCACCGGACAACTGATGAGGTTCCTGGTTTAAGAAAGCTTCCATTCCCACTCTTGCTACACTTTCATTGATACGCTTAACCATCTCTTCACGCGGAACGCCGAAGTTCTCAAGCCCAAACGCAATATCATCTTGTACGCTCGTACCCACGAACTGGTTGTCAGGATTCTGAAAGACCATCCCTACGAGTCTTCTCACTTCCCATATGTCGTCAGGAAGGTCTGTCGTGTACTGTGAGACATATACAGCCCCTTCAGTAGGCAATAACAGTCCGTTGAGCATTTTTGCCAACGTGGACTTTCCAGAGCCGTTATGGCCTACGATCGAAAGCCACTCCCCTTTATGCACGTCTAGCGTTACACCTTTAAGTGTAGGTGTCTCTTCTCCCGGATAATTAAAGGTCACATCTTTAACGGTAATGATGTTTTCCATGTGACATCCTCCTCTTAACTGCTGCTCATTCTAAGCTGCTCTCTGCTCGTAGCTCATTTTTCAAAAAATATTAAAGATAATGTGAGTCTTCGTGTTGATTTGATTGTAAAAAGAATACGGTGCAGGGTATAAGGGCCAATAATTCATGAAATCTTGGAGATAATTCTAGAAAATTCGGCGTTATTCCGGCGAGTTATCGCATTAATCCGGCGAGTTTTAACTATATATCGGCGAATCGACACAACACGACAAAAATAAAACACCGTATACCCTCAACTTCAATACAAATACCCAATCCACACACATTCCTGATACAACTTAAAAGTTCAGGATAAAATAAAAAAGGGCAAGATTGTCATTGAAGACTTGATCCCGCCCTTTCATACGTTTTATTAAACTAATTCAATGATAACCATTGGTGCACCATCACCACGGCGAGGGCCGATTTTTGCGATGCGAGTGTAACCACCGTTACGCTCTGCATAGCGAGGTGCAAGATCACTGAAAAGCTTTTGTAGAGATCTTTGTCCAGACTCAGCGTCTGCTACTTCGTTACGAAGGAACGATGCAGCTTGACGGCGAGCATGAAGGTCTCCACGCTTACCAAGCGTAATCATTTTCTCAGCAAATTTACGAACTTCTTTTGCACGTGCTTCTGTAGTTTCAATACGCTCGTTGATGATTAAATCAGTAGCTAAATCACGAAGCATTGCTTTACGAACCGCAGATACACGACCTAACTTTTGGTATCCCATGCTTGTATTCCCTCCTCTGCGCGTTTCTCTCTCGTCTTGAAAAAGCGCGTATTACGAATTAATCGTCAGCGCGTAATGAAAGACCTAGCTCTTCAAGTTTCTCTTGAACTTCTTCAAGAGATTTCTTTCCAAGGTTGCGTACTTTCATCATGTCTTCTTCAGACTTATTCGCAAGTTCTTGAACTGTATTAATGCCAGCACGCTTTAGGCAGTTATAAGAACGAACAGAAAGATCAAGTTCTTCGATCGTCATCTCAAGTACTTTTTCTTTTTGGTCTTCTTCTTTTTCTACCATAATCTCAGCGTTCTGAGCTTGATCTGTTAAGCCAACAAAAATGTTTAAATGTTCGCTAATGATCTTCGCACCAAGAGAAACTGCTTCCTCTGGACGAATGCTCCCATCTGTCCATACATCAAGCGTTAGCTTATCATAGTTTGTTACTTGTCCTACACGAGTGTTTTCCACTTGATAGTTTACACGCGAAATTGGCGTGTAAATAGAATCAACAGGAATTACTCCGATCGGCAGGTCTTCGCGTTTATTGCCTTCTGCCTGTACATAACCACGACCACGTTTTGCATGAAGCTTCATTTGGAAATGAGCTCCTTTTGCTAGTGTTGCGATATGAAGATCCGGGTTAAGGACTTCAACATCGCTGTCATGTGTAATGTCGCCAGCTGTTACAACACCGTCACCTTGTACATCGATTTCAAGTGTCTTCTCTTCATCAGAGTAAATCTTCATTGCAAGTTTCTTTAGGTTTAAGATGATGGTTGTAACATCTTCAACTACACCTTCAACTGTAGAGAACTCATGCAATACGCCATTGATCTGAATAGATGTAACTGCTGCACCAGGTAGTGAGGACAACAAGATACGACGCAAGGAATTGCCTAGTGTAGTCCCGTATCCACGTTCAAGTGGTTCAACAACAAACTTTCCGTATGTGGCATCGTCGCTGATTTCAACCGTCTCAATTCTTGGCTTTTCGATTTCGATCATTCAACTGAACCCTCCTTCAAACGTCGAATCTCGGCTGGAGGTTTCCAGCCGAAATTCCCCATAGGCATTCCGACTTATCATTTACCAAAACTTTCACTATAACCATTATAGACAAGTTATAGAAATATATACCGTGTATATTGTTACACGCGACGGCGTTTTGGCGGGCGGCAACCGTTGTGAGGTACAGGAGTAACGTCACGAATAGCTGTTACTTCTAAGCCTACCGCTTGAAGGGCACGGATTGCTGCTTCACGTCCAGCACCAGGTCCTTTAACGGATACTTCCAACGTTTTCATACCATGTTCCATTGCAGTTTTACCAGCTGTTTCAGCTGCCATTTGTGCTGCGAACGGAGTAGACTTACGAGAACCTTTAAATCCTAGGTGACCAGCAGTCGCCCAAGAGATTGCGTTCCCGTGCGTGTCAGTGATCGTAATGATCGTGTTGTTGAATGTAGAACGGATATGTGCTACGCCGACTTCAACATTCTTTTTGACACGACGTTTACGTGTATTAGTCTTACGTGCTTTTGCCATTTAGAGTTTACCTCCTTTACTTACTTTTTCTTATTCGCTACTGTACGACGAGGTCCTTTACGAGTACGGGAGTTGTTCTTCGTGTTTTGACCACGTACTGGTAATCCACGACGATGACGAACACCACGATATGCTCCGATCTCGATTAGACGCTTGATGTTTAGTGATACTTCACGACGAAGGTCACCTTCCACTTTGTGTCCATCGATGACTTCGCGGATTTTATTTAATTCATCTTCAGTAAGATCACGAACGCGTGTATCTTCAGAAACTCCAGCTCCAGCAAGAATTTGCTGTGCTTTTGTTTTACCGATACCGAAGATGTATGTTAAAGAGATTACTACTCGCTTATCACGAGGAATATCTACACCTGCAACACGTGCCATAATTTTTGCACCTCCTGTATATTAACCTTGTTTTTGTTTATGTTTCGGATTTTCACAGATCACCATTACAGTGCCTCTGCGGCGAATCACTTTACATTTTTCACATATTGGCTTGACTGATGGTCTTACCTTCATTGTTTATAACCTCCTTATGTCACGGAGTACATTGATTATTTAAAACGATACGTTATACGACCACGTGATAAGTCATACGGAGACAATTCTACGGTTACTTTATCCCCTGGAAGAATTCGAATGTAGTGCATACGAATCTTTCCAGAAACGTGCGCTAGAACTTTGTGTCCGTTTTCTAGTTCAACACGAAACATGGCGTTCGGAAGAGGTTCAATTACTGTACCTTCGACCTCAATAACATCATCTTTAGCCATCGACTTGATCTCCCTTCTTCAGAGCAATGACTTTCTCGTCGGAAAACTTCGCTACTGCATAACGCAATTTGCCATTGGTTACACGACCTGTTTCAAGAATGCTTTTAACAACTTCCGGAGAAGTAAAATCCAGCAGTTCTAAGTGGTTTAGGTTCTTGCGCTTGGCTCGATCAAACTTTCTCTTGTCACCATCTGCTACGAGGACGAAACGCCCATCGAGAATACCGACAATCACACCTAACCGATCTGCGTCTCTTCCTTTTAGTATCCGAACCAGTTGACCTATGTTCGGTACCGAATCAGATTCGCTTACCATCTCATCACCTTCACTTAGATCTTTGTTAAGATTTCAAAGCCTTCTTCCGTAATGACAACCGTGTGTTCAAAGTGAGCACACCATTTGCCATCCGTTGTGACAACCGTCCAGTTATCGGATAATGTTCGAACATAGCGAGTTCCCGCATTAATCATAGGCTCTATTGCTAGAACCATGCCCTTTTTCAGCACCGGCCCTTTACCAGGCGGTCCATAATGAGGAATTTGCGGGTCCTCATGTAAGTCCTGGCCTATTCCGTGTCCGACATATTCGCGAACAACAGAAAACCCTTCACCCTCAGCATACTTTTGTATCTCATGAGAAATGTCAGTTAACCGGGCACCGGCTTTTGCTTTTTCAAGTCCTTTATATAAAGACTCTTCGGTTACATCCAGAAGTTTTTGAGCTTCATCTGAAATCTCGCCAACTCCATACGTCCAAGCGGAATCACCGTGGTATCCTTTGTACTTCGCCCCAATATCTATAGAGATAATGTCGCCATGGTTGAGTACGCGTTTACCTGGAATTCCGTGCACAAGTTCTTCATTTACAGAAGCACAGATGCTCCCACTAAAACCATTATAGTTTTTAAATGAAGGAATTGCACCTTGGCTGCGGATAAACGTATCAGCAATTTTATCCAGTTCCTTAGTAGTTATGCCAGGCTTAATGTGTTTTTTTAACTCTTGATGAGTTAAGGCAACAATGCGACCTGCCTCCCGCATGATTTCAATCTCTCGCGGTGTTTTGCAGATTATCATTTCGCCAATCCCCCAATAAGTTGGTCAATGTCTTGAAAGACTTTGTCGATATCCTGATCACCATTCATGTTTTTCAGGTAACCTTTTTCACCATAAAAATCAAGCAGTGGTTTAGCCTGCTTCATGTTTACATTTAAACGGTTTCGAACGGTCTCTTCATTATCATCTTGACGTTGGATAAGCGTACCGCCGTCTTTATCACATACTCCTTCAACCTTTGGCGGGTTGAATATTACATGATACGTGCTTCCGCATGTTTGGCAAATCCGACGACCTGTTAATCGCTGCATAAGCTGATCAGAATCTACTGATATGTTTAACACATAATCAATCGTTCTTCCAAGCTCTGTTGTGATTTCTTCCAGTGCTTCCGCTTGGGCAACTGTCCGAGGGAATCCATCTAGTAAAAATCCTTTTTCGCAGTCCTTTTTAGAAAGTCG
Source organism: Fictibacillus nanhaiensis (assembly GCF_049537595.1). Classification (GTDB taxonomy): domain Bacteria; phylum Bacillota; class Bacilli; order Bacillales; family Fictibacillaceae; genus Fictibacillus; species Fictibacillus nanhaiensis_F. The sequence goes on along the minus strand of NZ_JBMULM010000008.1, from coordinate 46,655 downwards.
GTCACGTACGATACCGATTGTAACTTCGTCAGGAACGAGGTTACCCGCATCCATGTACGATTTTGCCTCAAGTCCAAGAGGAGTCTCCTCTTTAATTGCTGCTCGGAACATATCTCCAGTAGAGATATGAGGTATTCCGTATTTCTCAACAATTCTTTCTGCTTGAGTACCCTTACCTGCTCCGGGCAATCCCATTAAGACTAGATACATCTAATCCCTCCATAAATCACAATCGTCTTTTTTTAAGAGCGTGTGGGAAGATGAATCTTCCCGTGCTCTTATTTAATGAAGCCTTTGTAGTGTCGCTTGATCAGCTGACTCTCAATTTGCTTCATGGTGTCTAGTGCCACACCTACAACAATCAGCAAGCTTGTTCCACCAATTTGAATGGCTGGCGGAAGGTTCAAACCTGGAATTGCTGTAAAGACAACTGGCAGGACTGCAATTGCAGCCAGGAATAGAGATCCAACAAATGTTAATCGATACAGAATTCTTGTTATATAAGTTTGAGTGTTAGCTCCTGGACGAATGCCAGGAATGTATCCACCCTGCTTCTTTAAGTTTTCCGCCATTTGCTCCGGATTTACTTGGATGAACGTATAGAAATACGAGAATCCAATAATAAGGAGCGCATATATAATCATTCCGACTGGTTTCGTGTAGTCAAACGTGTTGATAATCCAAGTCGTAACATCATTCTGTCCGAAGAAGCCGGCAACAGTTCTTGGCGTGATGATCAAGGAAATCGCGAAGATAACCGGGATAACACCTGCTGCATTAACTTTAATCGGAAGATGAGTTGACTGGCCGCCAACAGGCTTTGTTCCAACGACTCGCTTTGCATACTGAATCGGGATTTTCCGAACACCTTGTTGAATAAAGATAACACCCATAATAATGAGTACAATCGCAAGAGCAAGCAGTACAATCGTTACAATATGCATGAATAACTGATCGTTACCACCTTCAAATTGCGTTGTGAAAAGCTGGTTAACTGCTGTAGGAATAGCTGCGGCAATCCCCGCAAAAATCAGAACTGAAATTCCGTTTCCAATCCCCTTAAGGGTAATCTGCTCACCTAACCACATTAAGAATGCAGTACCTGCAGTTAAAACTAACGCGATAAAAAGATACGTAGACATACTAGGGTTTTGAATAAGTCCTGGGAAAAGATTGTTAAAACCGATAGACATACCGATTGCCTGGATAAAACCAAGAACAATAGTTCCATAACGAGTGAATTGAGCTAATTTCTTTCGCCCAACTTCACCTTGCTTACTCCACTCCGTAAATTTAGGAACAACGTCCATCTGCAGAAGCTGCACGATGATCGATGCTGTAATATACGGCATGATACCCATAGCGAAAATGGAGAAGTTCTGTAAAGCTCCACCGCCAAACGTATTCAAAAAACCAAAAATGTTAGCACTGTCGCCTGTACTGAATTTCAGTACATCGCGATTTACGCCTGGTACTGGGATAAATGTTCCTAGACGGAACACTACCAGCATAGCAAGTGTAAACAATATCTTGTTTCTCAGATCACCCACACGCATAATGTTGGAGATTGTCTGGAACATTAGATCACCTCAGTAGTTCCGCCCGCTGCTTCAATTGCTTCTTTAGCAGAAACAGAGAATTTGTGCGCCTTAACTGTAAGCTTAGCTTCTAACTTGCCATTTCCTAGAACTTTAATTCCGTTTTTAAGACTGCTAACTACTCCTGTTTCGATAAGAAGTTCCGGAGTAACTACTGTGCCCTCTTCAAAACGAACTAGCTTCTCAAGATTTACAACTGCATACTCTTTACGAGTAGGGTTTGTGAATCCGCGTTTCGGTAAACGACGTGCTAGTGGATTTTGTCCACCTTCGAATCCAGGTCTAACACCACCGCCTGAACGAGAGTTTTGACCTTTATGACCACGACCACTTGTTTTACCATTGCCTGATCCGATACCGCGACCTACACGGTTGCGAACTTTACGGGATCCTTCTGATGGCTTCAACTCATGAAGTTTCATCTGAGCACCTCCTCATGATTTATTTATCTTATTAAGCTTCTAATTCTTTCACTGTTAAAAGGTGAGACACCTTGTTAACCATACCGCGGATAGCCGCGTTATCTTCGTGTACAACCGTCTGGTGCATTTTGCGCAAACCAAGTGTCTTAACAACGATACGTTGGTTTTCAGGACGGCCGATAACACTACGAGTGAGGGTGATTTCTAATTTCTTAGCCATCTAAAGTTCCCTCCTTAACCTAAAAGCTCTTGTACTGATTTACCGCGAAGTTTCGCAACGTCTTCAGCACGCTTTAAATTTTTCAAACCTTCGATAGTTGCACGAACCATGTTGATTGGGTTGTTAGATCCAAGTGACTTAGAAAGGATGTCACCTACACCAGCAAGCTCCAATACTGCACGTACAGGTCCACCAGCAATTACCCCAGTACCTTCAGATGCAGGCTTAAGAAGTACGTTACCTGCTCCAAAGCGTCCAATTACTTGGTGAGGAATTGTTGTTTTTACGATCGGTACAGTTACTAAGTTCTTCTTAGCATCTTCAATCGCCTTACGGATCGCTTCTGGTACCTCTTGGGCTTTACCAGTACCGAATCCAACGTGACCGTTTTTGTCACCAACTACAACTACTGCAGCAAAGCGGAAACGACGTCCACCTTTTACTACCTTAGCTACACGGTTAACGGTAACGACGCGTTCTTCAAGTTCAAGTTTGTTAGGGTCGATACGCATCAGGTTCCCTCCTTCGATTAAAATTCTAACCCAGCTTCACGAGCTGCGTCTGCTAATGCTTTAATACGTCCGTGATATAAATATCCGCCTCGGTCAAATACTACCGATTTGATTCCTTTTTCAACTGCGCGCTTTGCGATTTCTTGACCAATCGCTTTAGCAGCATCTACGTTTCCACCGTTTTCTACACTTACACCTTTATCAAGGGAAGATGCAGATACAATTGTTACACCTGCTTGATCATCGATCAATTGAGCATAGATGTGCTTTGTAGAACGGAATACGTTCAAACGAGGACGTTGTGCTGTTCCGCTTACAACGCGGCGAACACGAGCATGTCTTTTCTTACGAGCGACATTCTTATCTGCTTTCGTGATCATCCTTTGCACTCCTTTCCGCTACCTAACGGCTTTATTTACCAGTTTTACCTTCTTTACGGCGAACGAATTCACCTTCGTAACGAATACCTTTACCTTTGTAAGGCTCAGGTGAACGAACTGAACGGATGTTTGCAGCAACTTCACCAACACGTTGCTTGTCAATACCCTTAACGATTACCTTCGTGTTAGAAGGTACTTCGATGTCGATTCCTTGCTCAGGAACGATTTCAACAGGATGAGAGTAACCTACGTTAAGTACAAGCTTGTTACCAGCTTTGGAAGCACGATATCCAACCCCGATAATTTCTAGAGCTCTTTCATAACCGTTAGTTACACCGATAACCATGTTGTTTAGTACGCTACGAGTTGTACCATGCAATGCACGGTGCTCTTTGTGGTCGCTCGGGCGTTCCACAGTAATTTCGTTATCTTGAACATTAATCTTAATGTCAGCATTGAATTTGCGAGAAAGTTCACCTTTAGGGCCTTTTACAGAAACCGTGTTGTCAGTTGCAACATCGATTGTAACGCCACCTGGAACTTCAATGGGTTTGTTACCTACGCGAGACATGTTGACACCTCCATTCGCTATTTATTACCAAACGTACGCTAGTACTTCGCCACCCATTTGTGATTGGCGAGCTTCTTTATCAGTCATAATGCCTTTAGAAGTAGATACGATCGCAATACCAAGTCCTCCAAGTACACGTGGAAGATCAGTTGATTTTGCATAAACACGTAGACCAGGCTTAGAGATACGCTTAAGACCTGAGATTACACGCTCATTGTTAGAACCGTACTTAAGGAAGATACGAATCATTCCTTGTTTGCTATCCTCTACATATTCCACATCGCGAACAAAACCTTCACGCTTTAGGATTTCTGCGATTTCTTTTTTCATATTAGAAGCAGGAAGCTCCAATTTATCGTGACGAACAGTGTTTGCGTTGCGGATACGAGTAAGCATATCTGCAATTGGATCTGTCATAACCATTACTAGTTACCTCCTTCCCTTTTTTCAGGGTATTACCAGCTGGCTTTTTTAACGCCAGGAATTTGACCTTTGTAAGCAAGTTCTCTGAAACAAATACGGCACAGTTTGAACTTGCGGATTACTGAATGAGGACGCCCGCAACGTTCACAGCGCGTATATTCTTGCACTCCGAACTTTTGCTTGCGTTGTTGCTTAGCAATCATGGATTTCTTTGCCACGGGTAAACCTCCTTTGGCTAAAGGTTATTTTTGGAACGGCATTCCGACTTGTGTAAGAAGCTCACGTGCTTCTTCGTCAGTGTTCGCAGTCGTTACGATAACGATGTCCATTCCGCGAACTTTGTTTACTTTATCATAGTCGATCTCTGGGAAGATCAATTGCTCTTTAACTCCAAGCGTGTAGTTACCGCGGCCGTCGAAAGACTTCTTGGAAACCCCGCGGAAGTCACGTACACGTGGAAGGGAAACGCTGATTAACTTATCAAGGAAGTCATACATGCGCTCTCCGCGAAGTGTAACTTTTGATCCGATCGGCATACCTTCACGAAGTTTGAATCCAGCGATAGATTTCTTAGCACGCGTGATCACAGGCTTTTGACCAGCGATTGCTGTAAGTTCCTCTACTGCTGTATCTAACACTTTAGAGTTGGATACTGCTTCACCAACACCCATGTTGATAACGATTTTTTCGATCTTTGGTGCTTGCATTACTGATGTGTAATTAAACTTTTCCATTAGAGATGGTAAGATCTCTGCTTTATATCGCTCTTGTAGACGGTTCATTATGTGTCCTCCTTTCACTCTGAGACTTATTTATCTAGGGTTTCACCAGATTTTTTGGCCACACGAACTTTTTTCCCATCAACTACATTGTAGCCTACACGAGTAGGAGCACCAGTTTTAGGGTCAAGAGGCATTACGTTAGAAGCATGAATTGGTGCTTCTTGGCTAAGGATTCCACCTTGTGGATTAGCTTGAGAAGGTTTTGCGTGTTTCTTAACAACGTTCACGCCTTCAACAAGCACTCTGTTTAGCTTCGGATAAGCTTCAAGGATCACACCTTGTTTACCTTTATCCTTGCCGGAAATAACTTGTACTTTATCGCCTTTTTTCACATGCAATGGCATTGTGATGTTGCACCTCCTTACAAGACAATAAACGCCTTGCTAGTAAATATATTAAAGAACTTCTGGAGCAAGAGATACGATTTTCATAAATTGCTTGTCACGAAGTTCACGTGCTACTGGTCCGAAGATACGAGTTCCTCGAGGACCTTTATCATCCTTAACGATTACAGCCGCGTTCTCATCAAAGCGGATGTAAGATCCGTCGTTACGGCGCATACCACGCTTAGAACGTACCACTACCGCTTTAACAACGTCACCTTTCTTAACAACGCCACCTGGTGTTGCGGACTTAACCGAACAAACGATAATGTCACCAACGTTAGCGTACTTACGACCAGAACCACCAAGAACTTTAATGCAAAGTAACTCTTTCGCACCGGAGTTATCAGCTACTCTTAAACGGGATTCTTGTTGAATCATGCGAATGGACCTCCTTTCGGATATGAGTATAATCCGAACAATTTATTAAATAATTACTGCTTCTTGTACTACTTCAACTAGACGGAATCGCTTGTCTTTAGAAAGCGGACGCGTTTCCATAACCTTTACGATATCGCCAATCTTAGCAGTGTTGTTTTCATCATGCGCTTTTAACTTTTTAGAGTATTTAACGCGTTTGTTATATAAAGTGTGAGTCTTGTATGTTTCAACAAGCACTGTAATCGTTTTGTCCATCTTGTCAGAAACAACACGACCAGTGTACACCTTGCGCTGGTTACGTTCACTCATTGTGCGAACCTCCTCTCAAGATTTAACCGTTAGTAATCCCAAGCTCTCTTTCGCGTAAAACCGTTTTTGCACGGGCAATTGCTTTACGAACTTCACGAATGCGGGCCGGGTTTTCAAGTTGACCTGTCGCTAGTTGGAAACGAAGGTTAAAAAGCTCTTCTTTAAGTGCTTTTGCTTTTTGTTCAACTTCTGCAGTGGTCAGGTTACGAATATCATTAGCCTTCATTTGTGTCACCACCCACTTCTTCGCGTTTAACAAACTTACATTTTACAGGAAGTTTGTGTGCTGCAAGACGCAACGCTTCGCGTGCCACTTCTTCAGAGACACCTGCGATTTCAAACATAACTTTTCCTGGCTTAACTACAGCAACCCATCCTTCAGGAGCACCTTTACCAGATCCCATTCGGACTTCTAGAGGCTTTGCAGTGTAAGGCTTAGACGGGAAAATTTTAATCCATACTTTACCGCCACGCTTCATATAACGAGTCATCGCAATACGAGCTGCTTCGATCTGACGGTTAGTAATCCAGCTAGCTTCAAGAGCTTGCAAACCGAATTCTCCGAAATGAACTTCAGTACCGCCTTTTGCGTTCCCACGCATTTTACCGCGGTGTTCACGACGATATTTAACACGTTTTGGCAATAACATAATTATTTGCCTCCTTCCTCTTTTTTCGTTCCTCTTGTTGGAAGGACCTCACCACGATAAATCCAGATTTTAACTCCAAGCTTACCGTAAGTTGTGTCTGCTTCAGCAGTACCGTAATCGATGTCTGCACGAAGTGTGTGAAGAGGAACTGTACCTTCACTATAATGTTCAGCACGAGCGATATCAGCTCCGCCAAGACGGCCTGACACTTGTGTTTTGATACCTTTCGCACCCATACGCATTGCACGTTGGATCGCTTGCTTCATAGCACGACGGAAAGATACACGGTTTTCAAGTTGACGAGCGATGTTTTCAGCTACTAGCTTAGCATCAACGTCAGCTTGTTTGATTTCAAAGATGTTTACGTGAACTCTTTTACCAGTGATGTCGTTAAGGGCTTTACGAAGTGCTTCAACTTCAGATCCACCTTTACCAATAACCATTCCTGGTTTAGCAGTTTTGATTGTGATATTCACACGGTTAGCTGCACGTTCGATTTCAACACCTGATACAGCAGCGTCTTTTAAACGCTTTTCAATATAAGAACGGATCTTAAGGTCTTCATGTAAAAGATTAGCGTAATCCTTTTCAGCGTACCATTTTGAATCCCAGTCACGGATGACGCCAATACGTAGACCTATTGGATTTACTTTTTGACCCACGTCTTAACCCTCCTTCTTTTCAGAAACAACGATTGTGATGTGGCTAGTACGTTTGTTGATTCGGCTTGCGCGACCCATCGCACGAGGACGGAAACGCTTAAGAGTAATACCTTCATCAACGAACGCTTGCTTAATCACCAAGTTGTTCGGTTCCATTTCATAGTTGTGTTCTGCGTTTGCGATAGCAGACTTAAGCACCTTTTCAATTACAGGAGAAGCTGCTTTAGGCGTCAAACGTAGAATCGCAAGTGCCTCACCTACTTGCTTGCCTCGAATCAAGTCGATTACGATGCGAGCTTTACGAGGAGCAATACGCACTTGTTTAGCAATTGCTTTTGCTTCCATTTTGTGTACCTCCCCTCAATTAACGTCTTGTTTTCTTATCATCAGCTGCATGGCCTTTGTAAGTACGAGTAGGTGCAAACTCACCTAACTTGTGACCGACCATATCTTCTGTACAATAAACCGGCACGTGCTTACGACCATCATAAACAGCGATTGTGTGACCGATGAAGTCAGGGAAAATCGTAGAACGACGAGACCAAGTTTTAACTACTTTCTTGTCGTTAGATTCATTAAGTGCCTCGACCTTTTTCATCAAGTGGTCATCTACAAAAGGCCCTTTTTTCAAACTGCGACCCATTTGAGAACCTCCCTTTGTGTTTGCGCTACGGCTCGATTGAACCGTAGTACAATCACATTATTTTTTGCGACGACGTACAATGTACTTGTCAGTTTGGCTATTTTTCTTACGAGTTTTATATCCAAGAGTTGGTTTACCCCATGGAGACATTGGTGATTTACGTCCGATTGGAGCGCGTCCTTCACCACCACCGTGTGGGTGATCGTTAGGGTTCATTACAGAACCACGAACTGTTGGGCGGATACCCTTCCAACGAGAACGACCTGCTTTACCAACGTTTACAAGTTCATGCTCTAAGTTTCCAACTTGACCGATAGTTGCGCGGCAAGTAAGAAGGATCATACGAACTTCACCAGAACCTAGACGAACTAGCGCATACTTTTCTTCTTTACCAAGAAGTTGAGCTTCAGCACCAGCTGAACGAGCCAATTGTCCACCTTTACCAGGCTTAAGTTCGATGTTGTGAATTGTAGAACCTACAGGAATGTTAGCTAATGGAAGTGAGTTACCTACTTTAATATCAGCTTCAGTACCGGACATGATTTCTTGCCCTACTTTAATTCCTTTTGGAGCTAAGATATAACGCTTCTCACCATCTGCATAGTGGATTAGCGCGATGTTAGCCGTACGGTTCGGATCGTATTCGATTGTAGCAACGCGACCTGGTATTCCGTCTTTGTTACGTTTGAAATCGATGATACGATATTTACGCTTGTGTCCTCCACCTTGGTGACGAACAGTTAGTTTACCTTGGTTGTTACGCCCAGCTTTTTTGCTAAGAGGAGCAAGCAAGGATTTTTCTGGTTGGTCAGTTGTAATTTCAGCAAAGTCAAGCTGAGACATGTTACGACGACCGTTAGTTGTCGGTTTAAACTTTTTGATACCCATTGTAATTTCCCTCCTTTACGAGTTCTTTTTAAACTCCTTCAAAAAAGTCGAGTTCTTTGCTTTCTGGAGTTAATGTAACTACAGCTTTTTTACGTTTAGAAGTGTAACCAGTATGACGGCCTACACGCTTAAACTTACCTTTGTAGTTAGCAGTGTTAACAGATTGAATTTTCACGCCAAAGATTTCTTCTAGTGCGCCTTTGATTTGAGTCTTAGTAGCACGAGGGTTAACTTCGAACGTGTATTTTTTGTCAGCCATTATTTCAGTAGAACGCTCTGTAATAACGGGGCGCTTAATCACATCACGAGCTTCCATTATGCGAGCACCTCCCCTACTTTTTCCACAGCGTCTTTAGTCATAAGAAGCTTGTCGTGGTTTAACACGTCAAGAACACTAACGCCGTTAGCCGTAACAACTGTTACGCCAGGGATGTTACGTGCAGACAATGCAACAGCGTCATTGTAATCAGCAGTTACAACTAATGCTTTACGATCTGCGGATAGATTTGCAAGTACTTGCATCATTTCCTTTGTTTTAGGAGCTTCGAATGCAAGTCCTTCTAAAACGATTAAGTCGTTATCTAGAACCTTAGAAGATAGCGCTGATTTAATAGCTAAGCGACGAACCTTCTTAGGTAATTTGTAAGAATAGCTTCTTGGTGTTGGTCCGAAAACCACTCCACCGCCAACCCATTGTGGAGAACGGATAGATCCTTGACGAGCACGTCCAGTACCTTTCTGTTTCCAAGGCTTGCGTCCACCACCAGCAACTTCAGAACGGTTCTTTACATCGTGCGTTCCTTGGCGCTGTGATGCTTGCTGCATAATAACAGCGTCGAAAAGCACGCTTTTATTTGGTTCAATACCGAAAACGGAATCGTTTAATTCGATATCGCCAGCTTGAGTACCATCTTGTTTAAATAATGCTACTTTTGGCATCAGATTGTCCTCCTTCCTTATTTAGCATCCTTTGCTTTAACAGCAGAGTTAATTGTAACGTAGCTCTTTTTCGCTCCAGGTACGTTACCTTTGATTAGTAGAAGATTACGTTCTGCATCAACTCTTACAACTTCTAAGTTTTGTACAGTTACTGTATCTCCGCCAGTACGTCCAGGTAATGCTTTCCCTTTGAAAACACGGTTAGGGTCAACTGCACCCATTGAACCAGGACGACGGTGGTAACGGGAACCGTGACTCATTGGTCCGCGTGATTGCCCGTGACGTTTGATAACACCTTGGAATCCTTTTCCTTTAGATGTACCAGTAACGTCTACAGCGTCACCTTCTGCAAAAATGTCAGCTTTGACTTCCTGACCAACTTCGTATCCCGCAACATCAACATTACGGAATTCTTTAACGTAGCGCTTAGGGCTCGTGCTAGCTTTAGCAGCATGTCCTGCTTGTGGCTTGTTAGAACGAGAGTCTTTTTTATCATCAAATCCAAGTTGGATAGCTTCGTAGCCATCATTCTCAACGGATTTCTTTTGAAGAACAACGTTAGGAGTTACTTCTACTACAGTAACTGGAATTAGATCTCCGTTTTCTGCGAAAACTTGAGTCATACCAATTTTTCTACCTAAGATTCCTTTGGTCATTCGTCACACCTCCTATTAATAAGTAAAATATTTATAAGCAAACGTGAAATTATAGTTTAATTTCGATGTCTACACCAGACGGTAGATCCAAACGCATTAACGAATCAACTGTTTGTGGTGTTGGCTCGATAATATCGATCAAGCGCTTATGAGTACGCATTTCGAACTGCTCACGAGAGTCCTTGTACTTATGAACCGCACGAAGGATCGTGTAGATCGCTTTCTCAGTAGGTAGTGGGATAGGACCAGATACCTTTGCTCCTGAACGCTTAGCAGTTTCTACGATTTTTTCAGCTGATTGATCAAGAATTCTGTGATCATACGCCTTTAAACGGATACGAATCTTTTGCTTTGCCATTTTTTTCCCTCCTTTATTCGCCTATTTTGATAAACAGACATTGCTCCGCGGAAATTCAACCTGATATCACCAGCCATGGCAAAGGGGCCTAGTGTGTCAGCAACCTTCCGGATCATCGCAGTGAATGACCAACATTACTTATTATAGAGAAAAGCAACGCCCAATGCAAGTGTTATTTGCATTTATTTATTGCTAATCGCACTTTTTCTATTATAGAGACTTTATCAGCAGATTTCAACTTCCTTTTTCTTCTTTTGCATATTTGAATGTGTTTCTTCTATATATATAGAAGAGATGCGATTGTTAGTAGTGAACTTAGATTGGATAAGCCTAGTAGCGTTGCGAATGAAGTTGTTTTTACAACTCGCAGGATTATGCTCCAAATATCAGGAATTACAGTTTGATATATCGTCCAGTGGAGCCACTCTCTTTACAGACTGCTCGTATATTGCTTTTTCTTAATTGTTTCTAGAGAATTTATTATCGCTCATATCTATAGATGATCGCTTTAAAATCCTCGTCTCCTTTGACAGTTGATTGGAGTGGAAGTGCGAGACTCCTGCGGGACAGGTGGGCAGGTGAGACACTTATACGTGAAACGTACGAATGTGGCTCACCGCCTGCCCCGTGGAAAGCGAGCAGCCTGGAACGGAAATCAACTACTTTCACAAGCAACAAAGCTTATGAAAACATCCTTTACTAAAAACGAATCCGACATACAAAAAAACACCCTCCAAAAGGAGAGTGTTTTTATAAAAGAGTAATAAGATTACTCAGTGATTGTTGCAACTACGCCTGCACCAACTGTACGTCCACCTTCACGAATAGAGAACTTAGTTCCTTCTTCGATAGCGATTGGAGCGATTAGTTCTACAGTCATCTCAACGTTATCTCCAGGCATAACCATTTCTACGCCTTCAGGAAGTTGGATGATACCAGTTACGTCAGTTGTACGGAAGTAGAACTGAGGACGGTAGTTAGAGAAGAATGGAGTGTGACGTCCACCCTCTTCTTTTGAAAGAACATAAACTTCTGATTTGAACTTAGTGTGAGCTTTAACAGTACCTGGCTTAGCAAGAACTTGTCCACGCTCAACATCTTCACGAGAAACCCCACGAAGAAGTGCACCAATGTTGTCACCAGCTTCAGCATAGTCAAGAAGCTTACGGAACATTTCAACACCTGTTACAGTTGTTGATTTTGGCTCTTCAGTAAGACCAAGGATCTCAACTACGTCACCAACTTTTACTACACCACGCTCAACACGTCCAGTAGCAACTGTACCACGACCAGTGATTGAGAATACATCCTCAACTGGCATCATGAATGGCTTTTCAGTGTCACGTGGAGGAGTTGGGATATAAGAATCTACAGCGTCCATAAGCTCGTAGATCTTAGCTTCCCAATCAGCGTCTCCTTCAAGAGCTTTAAGAGCAGAACCTTTGATTACAGGAATATCATCTCCTGGGAAGTCATACTCAGAAAGAAGGTCACGAACTTCCATTTCTACTAGCTCAAGAAGTTCTTCGTCGTCTACCATGTCACACTTGTTCATGAATACAACAAGGTAAGGTACACCTACTTGACGAGAAAGAAGGATGTGCTCACGAGTTTGTGGCATTGGGCCGTCAGCAGCAGATACTACTAGGATCCCACCATCCATTTGTGCTGCACCAGTGATCATGTTTTTAACATAGTCAGCATGTCCTGGGCAGTCTACGTGTGCATAGTGACGAGAATCAGTTTCATACTCAACGTGTGCAGTTGAGATTGTGATTCCACGTTCGCGCTCTTCTGGAGCACCGTCGATTTGGTCATAAGCCATTGCTACACCCTTACCGTTTTTCTTAGCAAGAACAGTAGTGATAGCAGCTGTTAAAGTTGTTTTACCATGGTCAACGTGACCGATAGTACCAATGTTAGCATGCGTTTTGGAACGATCAAATTTCTCTTTACCCATGAGAAAGATTCCTCCTTAAATATGTTTACATATAGTAGATTTTTTATTTAAAACGAACAGTTTGTACTGCCCATTTTAGATTACATGAAAATGTTGTTTCTTACAACCGAAGAGATTAAGCTCCAGTTGATTTTTTGATGATTTCTTCAGAGATTGACTTAGGTACTTCTTCGTAGTGATCGAAGTGCATTGAGTAAGTACCGCGGCCTTGTGTACGAGAACGCAAGCTAGTTGCATATCCGAACATCTCAGCAAGTGGAACCATCGCTTTAACGATTTGTGCGTTACCACGAGCTTCCATACCTTCAACACGTCCACGACGGGAAGTTACGTCACCCATGATATCACCCATGTACTCTTCAGGAACCGTTACTTCAACTTTCATTATCGGCTCAAGAATTGCAGGGTCACACTTTGATTTAGCGTTCTTAAGAGCCATTGAACCGGCAATCTTAAACGCCATTTCGTTGGAGTCAACATCATGGTATGATCCATCAACGATACGAGCTTTAAGGTCAAGTAATGGGAAACCAGCAAGCATTCCGTTTTTCATTGATTCTTCGATACCAGCTTGAACTGCAGGGATGTATTCACGAGGAACTGCCCCACCAACGATTTTGTTTTCAAATACGAATCCAGATCCTTCATCACCTGGCTCGAATTCAACCCAAACGTGACCGTATTGTCCACGACCACCAGACTGACGAACGAATTTACCTTCGACTTTAGCAGCTTGGCGAATTGTTTCACGGTAAGCAACCTGAGGAGCACCCACGTTAGCTTCTACCTTGAATTCACGGCGCATACGGTCAACTAGGATGTCAAGGTGAAGCTCACCCATACCTGCGATGATCGTTTGTCCAGTTTCTTCGTTTGTTTCAGTACGGAATGTTGGATCTTCTTCAGCTAGCTTAGCAAGCGCCATACCCATCTTGTCTTGGTCTGCTTTAGACTTCGGCTCGATAGATAGTGAGATAACTGGCTCTGGGAATACCATGGATTCTAAGATAACAAGGTTCTTTTCATCACAAAGTGTATCACCAGTTGTAGTGTCTTTAAGACCTACAGCAGCTGCGATATCTCCAGCGTATACGATAGAGATCTCTTCACGGGAATTTGCGTGCATTTGAAGGATACGTCCAACACGCTCGCGCTTTCCTTTAGTAGAGTTCTGTACGTATGATCCTGAGTTTAGTGTACCTGAGTACACACGGAAGAATGTCAACTTACCAACATAAGGGTCAGTCATAACTTTAAATGCAAGTGCAGAGAATGGTGCTTCGTCACTTGATTCACGAGTTACTTCTTCTTCAGAGTCAGGAAGTACACCTTTAATAGCTGGTACATCGATCGGCGATGGAAGGTAATCAAGAACTGCGTCTAGCATAAGCTGAACACCTTTGTTCTTAAATGCCGAACCACACATTACTGGGTAGAACTCAACGTTACAAGTTCCTTGACGGATACCTGCTTTAAGTTCTTCGTTCGTAATTTCTTCGCCTTCTAAGTACTTCATCATCATTTCTTCATCTAGCTCAGCAACCGCTTCGATAAGTTTTCCACGGTATTCTTCAGCTAAAGGCATGTGCTCTTCCGGAATGTCACGAACTTCGATATCAGTACCAAGGTCGTTTCCGTAGAATACAGCTTTCATTTCGATAAGGTCGATGATTGCTTCGAATTGGTCTTCCGCACCGATCGGTAATTGGATCGGGTGAGCGTTAGCACCAAGGCGGTCATGAATCGTTTTAACGGAGTATAAGAAATCCGCACCGATCTTGTCCATTTTGTTTACGAATACTACACGAGGTACCCCGTAAGTAGTCGCTTGACGCCAAACTGTTTCTGTTTGTGGTTCAACACCTGATTGAGCATCAAGTAATGCAACCGCTCCGTCTAATACACGTAATGAACGTTCTACTTCAACTGTAAAGTCTACGTGTCCTGGTGTATCAATGATGTTGACACGGTGACCTTTCCATTGAGCAGTTGTAGCAGCGGAAGTAATCGTGATTCCACGCTCTTGTTCCTGCTCCATCCAGTCCATTTGTGAAGCTCCTTCATGAGTTTCACCAATTTTGTGGATACGGCCAGTATAGTAAAGAACACGTTCAGTAGTCGTTGTTTTACCAGCATCGATGTGAGCCATGATACCGATATTACGAGTATTTTTTAAGGAGAATTCTCTAGCCATGAATTTCTCTCCTTCCCTTTTTAAAAGGAATTTTTATAGTGTTTTAGAGACAGTCCGAGAACTGTCTCTATGATTTTACCAGCGGTAGTGAGCAAACGCTTTGTTTGCTTCTGCCATTTTGTGCATATCTTCGCGCTTCTTAACTGAAGCACCAGTGTTATTAGCAGCATCCATGATCTCATACGCAAGACGTTCTTCCATTGTCTTTTCTCCGCGTAGACGAGAGTAGTTCGTTAGGTAACGAAGTCCTAGTGTTGTACGACGCTCTGGGCGAACTTCAACTGGTACTTGGTAGTTAGCTCCACCAACACGGCGAGCACGAACTTCAAGAACTGGCATGATATTTTTAAGAGCTTGTTCAAACACTTCCATAGGATCTTGGTTCGTACGTTCTTTAATAAGATCGAACGCATTGTACAAGATTGTTTGAGCTACCCCTCTCTTACCGTCAATCATAATTTTATTGATTAGACGAGTTACAAGCTTAGACTTGTAAATTGGATCAGGTAACACATCACGACGAGCAACAGGTCCTTTACGTGGCATGTGGTCCCCTCCTTTCTGATAGTTGTTTAGTTTATTTTAAAAATATTACTTCTTAGCTTCCTTTGGACGCTTCGTTCCGTATTTAGAACGACCTTGCATACGGTTGTTAACACCAGCCGTATCAAGTGCACCACGAACGATGTGGTAACGTACCCCCGGTAAGTCTTTTACACGTCCTCCACGGATAAGAACAACACTGTGCTCTTGAAGGTTGTGGCCAATACCAGGAATGTAAGCTGTAACTTCGATTCCGTTTGTTAGACGAACACGCGCATACTTACGAAGCGCCGAGTTCGGCTTCTTAGGAGTCATAGTACCAACACGAGTACAAACTCCACGCTTTTGCGGAGATGAAACGTTAGTTTGGGACTTTTTGAAGCTGTTGTAACCTTTGTTTAACGCAGGAGAGTCAGATTTCTTTGATTTAGAAACACGACCTTTGCGAACTAATTGGTTAATTGTAGGCATTTTGTATTTCCTCCTCTCTTTTTTCGTAATACCACCGACCCAGGTGGTTCATTTTAGGACAAAAGAAAGTTTTTGCGAGAGGAGCGATATTGATGCCCATCGCAAAAACATGAATTTTATCCTTTTATCGCAACAGTTGCGGCCCCGACATCTATACCGCATGCTTTTCCAAGCTTTTTCATGGAATCAACCTTTACGATCGGTACGTGCTTCTCTTCGGCAATCTGCAATACTTTGCTCGTTACTCGAAAATCTGCGTCTTCCGCAACGACCAGCTCTTTGACCTCGCCGTTCTGTAAAGCTTTGATTGTTTGCTTAGTACCTACGATAATTTCAGAAGCCTGTGTCACTTTTTCATAAGACATACGAATATCCTCCAAAGTAACAAATCTTAGGAGCACATCCGTAATCATATCACCGATGCGCTCCCGATGTCAACATTTCATTTATTAATCTTGAGAAACAAGTTCTGTAGGCAGTTCTGCCTCTTCATTGTTCTCATCTTCAACTACAGGAGAGTTGATTCCGATGTTTCTGTAACGGTTCATACCCGTTCCAGCCGGGATCAGCTTACCAATAATAACATTTTCCTTAAGTCCGAGTAATTCGTCACGCTTACCTTTGATGGCAGCATCCGTAAGAACTCGAGTTGTTTCTTGGAATGATGCAGCAGATAAGAATGATTCAGTCTCAAGAGATGCTTTTGTAATACCAAGAAGCACTGGACGACCTGTAGCAGGAGTTCCACCTTCAAGAAGTACACTACGGTTAACATCCGTAAACGCATGAATATCCATAAGTGCTCCTGGAAGTACTTGAGAATCACCAGAATCGATGATGCGCACTTTGCGAAGCATCTGGCGAACCATAACCTCAACGTGCTTATCTCCGATTTCTACCCCTTGCATACGGTAAACTTTCTGAACCTCACGCAATAGGTATTCTTGTACGCCTTCTGCACCACGTACTTTAATTAATTCTTTAGGATCGATCGAACCTTCCGTCAATACTTGACCGGCAGTTACCTTATCGCCTTCGACCGCTTTAATGCGGGCACCGAAAGGAATCGTGTAAGATCTAGATTCGATTTCACCTTGAACGACTACTTCACGCTTATCTTTATTGTCGTTCACGCCAACAACCGTACCTTCAAGCTCAGAGATAACCGCTTGACCTTTCGGGTTACGCGCTTCAAACAATTCTTGGATACGCGGAAGACCTTGTGTGATATCATCTCCTGCTACCCCACCTGTATGGAAGGTACGCATTGTAAGCTGTGTACCTGGCTCACCGATGGATTGAGCAGCGATAATTCCAACAGCTTCCCCAACTTCAACGTCAGAGCCTGTTGCAAGGTTGCGTCCGTAACATTTCTTACAAACCCCGTGACGTGTGTCACAAGTAAATACAGAACGAATCGTTACTGCTTTCACGCCTACTTCTTCAATATGAGCGGCCATGTCTTCAGTGATCAGCTGATTAACGTCTGCAAGAAGTTCTTTTGTTTCAGGATGGTATACCTTTTTATAAGCAGTACGGCCGATCAAACGCTCATGAAGAGGCTCGATAACTTCGTTGCCTTCTTTAATAGCTGCAACTTCTAAGCCACGGTCCGTTCCACAGTCATCTTCACGTACGATAACATCTTGAGCAACGTCAACCAATCGACGAGTAAGGTAACCTGAGTCAGCTGTTTTAAGGGCTGTATCAGCAAGACCTTTACGCGCTCCGTGAGTAGAGATAAAGTACTCGAGTACTGTTAAGCCTTCACGGAAACTTGATTTGATTGGAAGCTCGATGATTTTACCAGCCGGGTTGGCCATCAGACCACGCATACCAGCTAGCTGCGTAAAGTTAGATGCGTTACCACGGGCACCGGAGTCACTCATCATGAAGATTGGGTTTCGCTTATCAAGTGTACCCATCAATTTATTTTGGATTTCGTCTTTCGCCAAACTCCAAACATTGATTACACGCTCATAGCGCTCTTCTTCAGTGATCAAACCACGTCTGAATTGCTTAGTAACGTTTACTACTTTTTCTTCGGCTACAGCAAGGATCTCTTGCTTTTCAGGTAATACTACGATGTCGGATACACCGATTGTGATACCAGCGCGCGTAGAATATTTAAATCCTAAGTCCTTCATGCGGTCAAGCATCTTAGACGTTTCAGTAATCTTAAAGCGTTTGAATACTTCCGCGATAATCTTACCTAGAATCCCTTTCTTGAATGGAACAATCTCTTCATGCTTCTGGATTTCCTCTTTTACATTAGCAGCCGGATCTAAGAAGTACTTTTCAGGTGTTTCCACTTGAAGGTTCGTCGTAGTCGGTTCGTTAATGTAAGGGAATGACGGAGGCAGGATCTCGTTGAATAACAACTTACCTACTGTCGTCATAAGAAGCTTAGATTGCTGTTCATCCGTGAAAGTTTCTTTATTTAAGCTGGATACCGGTACTGCAATACGAGAGTGCAAGTGCACGAATCCATTTTCATAAGCGATGATCGCTTCGTTGATATCTTTAAATACAGACCCTTCACCAATAGCCCCTTCACGTTCTAGAGTCAGGTAATAGTTACCTAAAACCATATCCTGTGATGGTGTTACTACCGGCTTACCATCTTTCGGGTTCAAGATGTTTTGAGCAGCTAGCATTAAGATACGAGCCTCTGCTTGTGCTTCAGCAGAAAGAGGAACGTGGACCGCCATTTGGTCACCGTCAAAGTCAGCGTTGTAAGCTGTACATACGAGCGGGTGAAGACGGATTGCACGGCCTTCTACAAGCGTTGGTTCGAATGCTTGGATACCAAGTCTGTGAAGTGTAGGTGCACGGTTTAGTAGAACCGGGTGTTCACGAATAACTTCTTCTAAAACATCCCAAACTTCTGGCTGAACGCGCTCTACTTTGCGTTTTGCACTCTTGATGTTGTGTGCAAGACCTTTTGATACTAGCTCTTTCATAACGAATGGTTTGAAGAGCTCAAGTGCCATCTCTTTAGGAAGACCACATTGGTACATCTTTAAGTTCGGACCTACTACGATAACCGAACGTCCAGAGTAGTCAACACGTTTACCTAGCAAGTTTTGACGGAAACGACCTTGTTTCCCTTTCAGCATGTGTGAAAGTGATTTTAACGGACGATTTCCTGGTCCAGTAACCGGACGGCCACGACGACCATTATCGATTAATGCATCGACTGCTTCTTGAAGCATACGTTTTTCATTTTGAACGATAATGTTTGGAGCACCTAAGTCTAATAGACGCTTCAGACGGTTATTACGGTTGATAACACGACGGTAAAGGTCGTTAAGGTCAGATGTGGCAAAACGTCCACCATCAAGCTGAACCATCGGACGCAATTCCGGTGGAATAACCGGAAGTACTTCTAGAATCATCCAATCGGCATGGTTGCCTGAGTGACGGAATGCTTCTAGTACTTCTAAACGCTTAATAGCACGAGTACGGCGTTGGCCTTGTGCTGTTTTAAGCTCTTCTTTCAACATCTCAACTTCTTTTTCAGCATCGATGTCTTCTAAAAGACGTTTGATCGCTTCTGCACCCATTTGTGCAGTGAAACCTTTTCCATACTTTTCACGGTATGTGCGGTATTCCTTTTCTGAAAGCAGTTGTTTCTTCTCAAGAGGTGTATCTCCTGTATCAGTAACAACGTATGAAGCAAAGTAGATTACTTCTTCTAATGCTCTTGGAGACATATCCAAAACAAGACCCATACGGCTTGGGATACCTTTGAAGTACCAAATGTGAGATACAGGAGCAGCAAGCTCGATGTGACCCATACGGTCACGTCGAACTTTAGCTCTTGTTACTTCAACACCACAACGGTCACAAACCACGCCTTTATAACGGACGCGCTTATACTTTCCGCAATGACATTCCCAGTCTTTTGTAGGACCGAAAATTCTTTCACAGAACAAGCCGTCTTTTTCAGGCTTAAGTGTACGGTAGTTGATTGTTTCAGGTTTTTTTACTTCCCCTCTTGACCACGACCGGATTTTGTCCGGTGAAGCAAGACCAATTTTCATATATTCAAAATTATTTACGTCTATCAAGGAGCGTACCTCCCTTTTGATATCCTGTTTTAGTCATTCGAAGTGTAAGACTCAAGATTTAGATTTAGTTTCTCGCTTGCCTGATCGTCTTCATCATCAAGCTCTCTCATTTCAATTTCCTTGTCATCTCCAGAACAGATCTTAACGTCCATTCCAAGAGATTGAAGTTCTTTGATCAATACTTTAAATGATTCTGGAACACCTGGTTCAGGAACGTTTTCGCCTTTAACGATGGCTTCATACGTTTTCACACGGCCGACAACATCATCGGATTTAACCGTAAGAATTTCCTGTAGTGTGTATGCCGCGCCATATGCTTCAAGCGCCCATACTTCCATCTCACCGAAACGCTGACCTCCAAATTGAGCTTTACCGCCAAGAGGCTGTTGTGTAACAAGTGAGTAAGGTCCAGTTGAACGAGCATGCAGCTTGTCATCAACCATGTGAGCCAGTTTGATCATATACATAACCCCAACTGATACACGGTTATCAAACGCAGCACCTGTACGCCCATCATAAAGTACCGTTTTACCATCGCGAGCCATTCCGGCTTCTTCGATCGTAGACCAAACATCTTCCTCACGCGCTCCATCGAATACCGGTGTAGCAACATGAATGCCTAGCTGACGAGCAGCCATTCCAAGGTGAAGCTCCAATACCTGACCGATGTTCATACGGGAAGGTACCCCTAGTGGGTTTAACATGATGTCAACTGGTGTTCCATCTGGAAGATAAGGCATATCTTCTTCAGGCATAATTTTAGAAATTACACCTTTGTTTCCGTGACGTCCGGCCATCTTATCTCCTTCATGAATCTTACGTTTTTGCACGATGTATGCACGAACGAGCTGATTCACACCCGGAGGTAGTTCATCGCCATCTTCACGGTTAAACACTTTAACGTCAAGGATGATTCCATCTCCACCGTGAGGTACACGCAATGATGTATCGCGGACTTCACGAGCTTTTTCACCGAAGATCGCATGTAATAGACGTTCTTCAGCTGTTAATTCAGTTACACCTTTAGGCGTTACTTTACCAACTAAGATATCTCCATCTTTAACTTCTGCACCAACACGAATGATTCCGCGTTCGTCCAGGTTGCGTAATGCATCTTCTCCGACGTTTGGAATATCACGAGTGATTTCTTCCGGTCCAAGTTTTGTATCACGCGCTTCTGACTCATATTCTTCAATATGGATCGAAGTATAAACGTCGTCTTTAACGAGACGCTCACTCATGATGACAGCATCCTCGTAGTTGTAACCTTCCCAAGTCATGAAGGCAACAAGAACGTTACGACCTAAAGCAAGTTCACCGACTTCCATTGAAGGGCCATCCGCTAAGATTTCCCCTTTCGTCACACGGTTTCCTGTGCTTACAATCGGACGCTGGTTATAACACGTTCCTTGGTTGGAACGAATAAACTTAAGCATGTTGTAAGTGTCAAGGTCGCCTGAAACTTCCTTGCCATCTACTTCTTTAATGCGGCGTACTTGAACTTGTTTTGCTGTAACGCGCTCAACAATTCCTTCGTGCTTACAGATTACTGCAGCTCCAGAGTCTTTTGCTGAAACGTGCTCCATTCCTGTACCAACGATCGGTGATTCAGGAACAAGTAAAGGTACAGCCTGACGTTGCATGTTCGCTCCCATTAGGGCACGGTTGGAGTCATCATTCTCTAAGAACGGAATACATGCTGTCGCAGCAGATACTACCTGTTTCGGCGATACATCCATATAATCGATGCGTTCGCGTTTAACAACAGTGTTATCACCACGGAAACGTGCGATTACGTCTTCGTTCATGAACTCTCCGTTATCACCTAAGATAGAGTTCGCCTGTGCAACTACGTATAAATCTTCTTCATCAGCAGTCAAGTAATCAATACGGCTCGTTACACGACCAGTTTCAGGGTCAACCCTACGGTATGGTGTTTCGATAAATCCATATTGGTTCACTTTTGCATAAGAAGAAAGTGAGTTGATCAAACCGATGTTCGGACCCTCTGGCGTCTCAATCGGACACATACGACCGTAGTGAGAGTAGTGAACGTCACGAACTTCGAAGCCTGCACGTTCACGTGTAAGACCACCTGGCCCTAGTGCAGATAGACGACGTTTGTGCGTCAATTCTGCTAGCGGGTTCGTTTGATCCATGAACTGTGAAAGCTGAGAGCTTCCGAAGAACTCTTTAATAGATGCGATAACAGGACGAATATTGATCAACGCTTGTGGTGTAATCGCATTTGTGTCTTGGATTGACATACGCTCACGCACAACACGTTCCATTCTGGAAAGTCCGATTCTGAATTGGTTTTGAAGAAGCTCACCAACTGAACGCAGACGACGGTTTCCAAGATGGTCAATATCATCTGTTGTACCTACTTGATGCAATAAGTTGAAGAAGTAGTTGATAGAAGCAATAATGTCAGAAACCGTGATGTTTTTAATTTCTTTATCAACAAGTCCGTTTCCGATAACATTAATGATTCTTTCACCCTCTTGATCATCAGGCGCATAGATTTTGATAGATTGAAGAGCGATATCTTGATCTTCAGCCACTCCTCCTGCTGGTGTTACGGTTTTAAAGCCTACACCACTCTCAAGAGCAGGGATAATCTTATCTAGCGTTCTGCGGTCAAGAAGCGTACCTTCTTCAGCAATCACTTCACCAGTTTCAGCATCAACAAGTGTTTCAGCTAGTTTCTGGTTGAAGAGACGATTCTTTATATGAAGCTTTTTATTGATTTTGTAGCGTCCAACGTTAGCTAAGTCATAGCGTTTAGGATCAAAGAACCTAGAATCTAATAAACTTTTTGCATTATCTACTGTTGGAGGCTCTCCCGGACGAAGACGCTCATAGATTTCGAGAAGGGCTTTTTCCGTTCCTTCTGTATTATCCTTATCTAGCGTGTTGCGAAGATACTCGTCTTCTCCAAGCAAATCAATGATTTCTTGATCAGACCCAAACCCTAAAGCACGAAGCAATACGGTAATAGGGATTTTTCTTGTGCGGTCAATACGCACATAAACTACGTCCTTAGCATCTGTTTCGAACTCCAGCCAAGCACCGCGGTTTGGAATGACAGTAGCGGTAAAACCTTTTTTACCGTTTTTGTCGATTTTCTCACTATAGTAAACACTTGGTGAACGAACGAGCTGTGATACAATTACACGCTCTGCCCCGTTGATCACAAAGGTTCCCGTATCTGTCATTAACGGGAAATCTCCCATAAATACTTCCTGCTCTTTTACTTCGCCCGTCTCTTTATTGATCAGACGCACTTTCACACGAAGCGGAGCAGCGTAAGTAACATCGCGCTCTTTTGATTCATCTACAGGATACTTCGGCTCACCTAAGTTATAATCAATAAACTCTAAAACGAGGTTCCCTGTAAAATCTTCAATCGGCGAAATGTCTCGGAACATTTCACGTAACCCCTCATCAAGAAACCATTGATAGGAAGCGGTTTGAATTTCAATTAAGTTTGGTAATTCAAGCACTTCGCTAATCCTTGCATAACTTCTTCGTTGGCGGTGGCGTCCAAACTGAACTAGTTGACCTGTCAACTGCTTCACCCCTCAAATCCAGCGTTTTTTTCGTGTATCATATTTCTATCTAACATTCTATTAAGAAGGTTAGAAAACAAAAAGAAAAAGGGTTTCATATTTTTAAAACCGCAGTTTTCCTATTTTGATAAAAGCTATTATATAATTTTGTCCAACTTTTTCGCATTCTATACGTCTAAACATGAGTAAAAAACGTTGATTTATCAACGTTTTTTCGCTTACCACGAAAAATAAGCAGCAAAATGCGAATCCATTGGCATTTTATAATACTAACATACGGGATTTATCAAGTCAAACTTTTATTGCACGTAAAATATAGTAGCCTTTTTTCTTCGCAACCGTTTCAACTTGACCGAATAATTGTTCCATTTTATCCATAGCAGATGGCGCACCTTGTTTCTTTTGAATCACTACCCATAACTCGCCACCAACGCAAAGTTTGTGATAGGCTTCTTCAAAAATTTGATGAACGACCGTCTTACCTGCACGGATCGGCGGATTTGTGATAACAGCAGCGAACTCTTCATCCTTCACTTCAGCAAATAAGTAACTTTTATAGATCTTTACGTTATCAACCTTATTCTTATCTGCGTTCAGCTTCGCAAGTTCGATTGCTCTTTCATTGATATCCACCATTTGAACAACTCGATCTTTTTCCGCTCTAGCAAGCGAAAGTCCGATCGGTCCGTATCCGCATCCTACATCTATATAATCACCAGGTACTTCTGGAGGTACAAAGGACTCTATTAGAACGCGACTGCCAAAATCTACTTCTTTCTTTGAAAAGACACCAGCATCTGTCGTAAAGCGAAACTTTTCGCCGTTTAATAAAAAATCCCATGTTTCTCTTTTGCTTTCTGTACCAGGTGTTTCAGAGTAATAATGGTTCTTCATTGTTTTTAAACTCTCCTTACCTTCTGATAAAGACAGTATTCCCGTTCCGAAATTCTTTAACGGTCTATCTATAAAGTTGCTTTTGCAAAGTTGCCTTTGGAAGTGTTGATTTCCGTTTCAGGTGCTCGCTTTCCGCGGGGCAGGCGGTGAGCCACATTCGGACGTTTCACTCTTAAGTGTCTCACCCGCCCGCCTGTCCCGCAGGAGTCTCCCACCTTCCACTTCAATCAACTGTTCAAAGAAGCGACAAGATTAAAAGCAGCAAGATTTTAGAATAATTCATTCTAAAAAGATATAACGAAACAAACAAAAAGGTCCGCCATCGGGCGAACCTTTTCTTTTGAATTACTTAACTTCAACAGAAGCTCCAACTTCTTCAAGTTTAGCTTTAATTTCTTCAGCTTCGTCTTTAGATACGCCTTCTTTAACTGGCTTAGGAGCACCGTCAACAAGTTCTTTCGCTTCTTTAAGGCCAAGACCTGTAAGTTCACGAACAACTTTGATAACTTTAATTTTTGAAGCTCCACCGCTTGCAAGAATTACGTCGAATTCAGTTTGTTCAGCAGCAGCGTCTCCACCAGCAGCTCCACCAGCTACAGCTACAGGAGCAGCAGCAGTTACACCAAACTCTTCTTCGATTGCTTTTACTAGGTCGTTAAGCTCTAAAACAGTCATTGTTTTTAAGCTTTCAATGATTTGCTCTTTAGACATTATAATTTCCTCCTTATGGAATGTAAGTTATTGGTTGAAGATAAGACTTATGCGCCTTGTTCTTCTTTTTGTTCTGCAACGGCTTTAGTAGCCAACGCAAAGTTGCGGATAGGTGCTTGAAGCACGCTGAGTACCATAGAAAGAAGACCTTCTCTTGATGGAAGTTCAGCAAGAGCTTTCACTTCTTCTAGAGACGCGATACGTCCTTCGATTACACCAGCTTTGATCTCAAGCGCTTCGTGTTTCTTAGCGAAGTCGTTAAGAATCTTAGCAGGAGCTACAACATCTTCATTCGAGAATGCGATCGCTGTAGGACCAGTTAAGTGTTCTGATAGGTTAAGGTCGTTTTCTTCAGCTGCGCGAACTACCATTGAGTTTTTGTAAACTTTAAACTCGATGCCAGCATCACGTAGTGACTTACGAAGTTCAGTAACCTCAGAAACAGTAAGACCACGGTAGTCAACAAGGATTGTTGATTGGCTATTTTTGATTTTCTCAGAAATAGTGGATACTAACTGCTTTTTTGTTTCTAAAATGCTGCTCATTATTACACCTCCTGTAAAATGATTGCATCACCGCAGGTTTTGTCCAAAAACAAAGCCTCCATGTCGAGACATGGAGGCGTGAGTATCTAAAGTCATAAGTAATTTACTAATGAGCTTATCGATGCTTCACCTCGGCAGGAAGATTTAAGCCTGTTGGCTCCTGCTGTCTACGGCATTCATCTGATGCGTTTGTGTTTAACAGTATATAATATAACGGGTCGAAACCCGTTTGTCAACTATCGTTTTACAGCAAATGAAGATGGATTAACTTTGATCCCAGGTCCCATAGTAGAAGAAACAGCTACGTTCTTCATGTAAGTTCCCTTTGCAGCTGCAGGCTTAACTTTCAACAATGTTTCGATGATTGTGTTAAGGTTTTCTGCAAGCTTCTCAGCTTCGAAAGATACTTTACCGATTGGAACGTGAACGTTACCAGTCTTGTCGACACGGTATTCTACTTTACCAGCTTTGATTTCGTTAATCGCTTTTTCAACTTCAAATGTAACTGTTCCTGTTTTAGGGTTAGGCATTAATCCTTTAGGCCCTAGAACACGTCCAAGTTTACCAACTTCAGCCATCATGTCCGGAGTAGCAACGATTACGTCGAACTCGAACCAACCTTGTTGGATTTTGTTGATGTAGTCAGAATCGCCAACGTGATCTGCTCCAGCAGCTTCAGCTTCTTTTGCTTTTTCACCTTTTGCGAATACTAATACACGTTGAGTCTTACCAGTTCCGTTTGGAAGCACTACTGCTCCACGAACTTGTTGGTCAGCTTTCTTCGTGTCTACACCTAAACGAACTGCAACTTCTACAGACTCGTCAAATTTTGCAGGAGCAGCTTTTTTAACTAGCTCGATCGCTTCTGCAGCGTCATATGCTTTTGTGCGGTCTACTAATTTAGCCGCTTCTTGGTACTTCTTACCTTTGTTTGCCATTGTATTGTCCTCCTTATGTGGTTTAGCGGATATTCCTCCCACTTATTGCACTTACCATCAAGTGCAATCGAACGCATTGCATGAATAAAGGTTGCGAACCGTTTGACGGGCAGGATATCAATCCATTTACTCGCAACCTAATAGACATCAAACACAGGGATTAGTCTTCGATAACAATTCCCATGCTGCGTGCTGTACCTTCAACCATACGCATTGCAGCTTCAACACTAGCAGCGTTTAGGTCAGGCATTTTTGATTCTGCGATTTCGCGAACTTTATCACGCTTTACAGTCGCAACTTTTTTCTTGTTAGGCTCACCAGAACCTGACTCGATTCCTGCAGCTTTCTTTAAAAGAACAGCAGCCGGAGGAGTTTTAGTGATGAATGTAAATGAACGGTCTTCGAAAACCGTGATTTCTACCGGAATGATTAAACCAGCTTGATCAGCAGTACGAGCGTTGAATTCTTTACAGAATCCCATGATGTTTACCCCAGCTTGTCCTAGTGCAGGTCCAACTGGCGGTGCCGGGTTTGCTTTACCAGCAGGGATTTGCAATTTTACCATCTTAATAACCTTTTTAGCCACGCGACACACCTCCTTAAGTCCGTGATGTGGTATTATGGGCCGAAACCCTCCCACTCAAAAATACGCTTCCCCTCCTAAAAGAGAGGAAGCAGTTGATTAGTAATATCAAACATAAAAAATTCTATCACCTTTTTGAAGTGATTACAAGTCTTTTTCCATTATAACTTGCTAACTTGGGTAAACTCAAGTTCAACTGGTGTTTCACGGCCAAACATGTTGACGTGAACTTTCAGCTTCTGTTTTGTTGCGTCGATCTCTTCAATCGTACCAACAAAGTCAGCAAAAGGACCTTCTTTTACTTTTACAGATTCCTTGATTTCGAAATCAACTTCAACGCGCGGAGCTTCCATACCCATACCTTTAAGAATATGATCTACTTCCTCAGGCAAAAGTGCCGTTGGCTTTGAGCCCGCTCCAGCAGAACCGACAAATCCAGTTACCCCAGGTGTATTACGTACAACGTACCAAGAATCATCTGTCATGATCATTTCCGTTAATACATAACCAGGGAAAACTTTCTTCATGCTTGTTTTTGTCTTACCGTTCTTTGTTTCGGTCTCTTCTTCTACAGGTACAAGTACACGGAAAATCTTATCTGTCATCCCCATAGATTCCAAACGCTTTTCCAAGTTTGCTTTTACTTTGTTTTCATAACCTGAATAGGTATGAACTACGTACCAATTTTTTTCCATACGATGGGACCCGTGTCCTTTCCCTCCTAAAATGGATATACTCTAGCATTCTATCCAAAAGAAGCTATATCTAATCTACCCTAAAATAAGCTCAACTAATTGTGAAATGCCTAGATCCACAACCCAGAAGAACAAAGCCATAATCACTACAGTTGACAGTACAATCCCCGTATAGCGAAATAATTCTTTTCGCGAAGGCCAGCTTACACGCTTCATTTCCTTATTTACATCGGAAAGAAACTTTGCTGGTGATTTTTTTGTCTTTTCTGCAACATCCGCCATCTTCATAAACCCCCATGCCTTTTGATCAATTAACATTTATAAAAAAAGCTTGTTTCGCTTACTTCGTTTCCTGGTGAATGGTATGAGCATTGCAGTAGCTGCAAAACTTTTTAACCTCGACTCGTTCAGGATTGTTTTGCTGGTTCTTCATCGTTGTATAATTTCGTTTTGAGCATTGTTTACAGGCTAAAAAAACTTTTTTTCTCATGCTAAATAAACACCTTTCGTGCGACAAAGCCACTCATCCACGTTACAATGTTACTTTTAAAACCTTAACATAGGGGTATACGCTTGTCAATAAAGGGAAAATGACGTTTTGAGAGCGAATTGTGTTGGAAATGTAAGTGGTTGATTATTATTTTGGATGCTTCGCTTTGTTAGTGACACTTTTATGTATTGGGAGAAGCTTTTTATGTGGAAGGCACCTAGCTTCTTATTTGAAGTGAAGCAATTAAACATAGAAAAACTCAAAAAGTGATCTCTAATTGATAAATCGGGTGAAAACCAGCTGAAAATGATTTCGCGGGCTATTTTGTTCTAATGAGAACGATGAATCATTCGATTTTCAACTAACATCAGGCCATTAACATATACCCACCCCAGTATCCATGATGCTAATCCCTGAAATTTCAGCCTTAATCCTAGAAATTATTAGATTAATCCCGCGAGTTTGGGCTATAATCCGGCGAGTTTTGAACATATATCGGCGAGTTGACAATATTCGACTACCATTACACACCCCGATACCCCTACAATAACCAGCTAATCATTCACTCAAAGCCAAAAGAAAAAGAGCAGGAACAATCCCCGCTCTTAAGATGATATTTCTCTTAGCTCTAAATAACGCTCTAATTTACGTTTCACTCGCTGAAGCGCGTTGTCGATCGACTTCACGTGTCTGTCGAGATCCACTGAGATTTCCTGGTACGATCTTCCGTCAAGATACAGCATTAGAACTTTACGTTCCAAGTCACTTAATATTTCTCCCATCTTCACTTCAATATCATCAAATTCCTCTTGATTGATAATCAGTTCTTCTGGATCAGTGACTTTTGTACCGCATATTACATCCATTAGTGTACGATCAGACTCCTCATCATAGATGGGCTTGTCCAACGACACGTAAGAATTTAACGGAATGTGCTTTTGTCTAGTTGCCGTTTTGATAGCGGTAATCATTTGCCTTGTTATACATAGTTCGGCAAAAGCTTTAAAGGATGACAGCTTGTCCTCTTTAAAATCGCGAATGGCTTTATACAGCCCGATCATGCCTTCTTGAATGATATCTTCCCGGTCTGCACCGATCAAAAAGTATGATCTTGCTTTCGCACGAACAAAGTTTTTATATTTGTTGATCAAATATTCAAGTGCTGCGCTGTCCCCCTCATGAACCAGTTCCACAAGGCTTTCATCTTCCATGAGCTCGTAATCGCTTACTGACCGTTCCTTGAGATCTATGTTCACGACAAATCCCCCCACCAGGTTTTTACCGGCAAAATATAGCAATATTATAGCTCATAGTTCACAAAAGCGTCAAGATTCCTTATTTTTGCCCTCTTCTCCATCTTTCAAATATTTCGGCAATTTCGTCTGAAATAAGGATAGAGGATGAGGTTTGCTTCCTTTTTCGCTCGCCAACGGACACATGAATATGCTTTTCGATCTCGTCCATCTCATTCTTTAATTCTCTCGCAGATTTTCGCAATGCGCCCTTACCAAAAATCTGCCACTGCTCGGTTGAATCTGAAGTTGCGACATAAATTCGTGTATCGATTGATTTCAACTCTCCGACTAGACGTTCGATCCGTTCATCCGCCGTTTCGTTCTCTCTTGTAAAAATGACTTCAACGCGGTGGTTTTTCGTTTTTTTCTCTGTGCCAGGTGTGAGATGGGCATCAAATACAACGATCACTTGATACCCAGTCGTCCCCTGGTATTCTGCCATATATTCGATCAGCAGGTCTCTTGCGTTGGCAAAATCCGATATTTTTAAGCTCCGTAGTTCGGGCCAAGCGCCAATGATGTTGTAGCCATCAACAATCAAATAGTGGCGAGTTTTCATTTTCGAGCTTCTAACGGATTGCGGTTACGGTACACTTCATACATCAAGAGGCTAGCTGCAACGGACGCATTAAGCGAGGTAACTCTCCCTTTCATCGGAAGCTGAACAAGGAAATCGCACGTTTCTGATACGAGTCTTCCCATCCCTTTTCCTTCGCTTCCGATCACAAGACCTAAAGGCATGTCCCACTTTGCTTGTCTGTAGTCGTCTTTCCCCTTCATGTCAGCGCCGGCAAACCACATACCACGGTCTCTTAACTCTTTCATCGTTTGAACAAGATTCGTTACACGAACAACCGGAATGTACTCGATCGCACCTGTTGAAGCTTTTGCTACTGTAGCGGTCAGTCCTACTGAACGTCTTTTCGGAATGATGATGCCATGTGCACCAACTGCATCAGCCGTACGCATGATCGAACCTAGATTATGTGGATCTTCAAGCTCGTCTAATAAAAGAAAGAACGGCTCTTCTCCACGCTCTTCAGCAATTTTAAATAAATCATCGATATCTGCATAAGAGTAGGCTGCAACACCCGCGATCACACCTTGGTGATTGCCTCCTCCGCTTAATGAATCCAGCTTCTGTTTTGGCACATATTGCACAAGAACGTTTTGTTTTTTAGCCATAGAGACGATTGTGCTTACAGGTCCTTTTTGAGATCCTTCACCTACGAAAATTTTATTAATATCACGGCCAGAGCGCAGTACTTCCATAACCGGATTTCGGCCGATGATCAGTTCTTGTTCTTTTTGTTCTTTTTGTTCTTTTGCTTCACTCATCTTTAGACCTCCCCTTTTTTATTTTCTGATAATACATATTCCATCATGTTCGTTAATCGTTCATGGTTATTTAACAGATAAAGATAACCAATGATCGCTTCAAAGCTTGTGGCATGCCGATACGTTTGAACATCCGTATTTTTCGGTACCGTTCCTTGGTTCGCATTGCGGCCACGCTTAATCACAGCGACCTCTTCTTCTGTAAAATAGTTCTCTTCAAGCAGCTGAACGACCATGCTCGCTTGCGCTTTTGCTGAAACAAACTTTGTGGCCGATACATGGAGCTTATTCGGCTTCACCTGTCCGTTACGGATAAGGTGTTCACGCACGAACTGCTCCATTACTGCATCTCCCATATAAGCAAGCGTGGTTCCGTTCAGTTGTTTAATATCTGAGTCTGTAATCTTCATTTACTTATCTCTTTTCCACCGAACACCCTGTGCAGTATCTTCCAAAATGATGTTCTGTTCTTTTAGCTGATCACGAATTTCGTCAGCGCGAGCAAAGTTCTTTTCTTTACGCGCTTGATTACGTTCTTGAATTAGAGCGTCAATCTCTTCATCTAACAATTCCTCTTCTTTATGAAGAGTAAGCCCAAGCACTCCAGCAAGCTCATCGAACAGAGCGATGAACTCTGTAATAACGGCTTTAGAAGTGTTCTTTTCTTGCAGATATACGTTCGCTTCTCTCGAAAAATCAAAAAGATGAGAGATCGCATTCGCCGTATTGAAATCATCATCCATATCCGTGATAAATTTCTCTCTTGTTTCTTTAACAAGCTGAGTCCATTTTTCTGTATCTATAGATAGGTCTGCCGTTACACTCAAGCGGTGTTTCAAGTTTTCATAAGACGTACGGATTCTATTCAATCCTGCCTCCGCCGCTTCTAACAACTCTTGACTGAAGTTGATCGGATTGCGGTAGTGTACGGCAAGCATAAAGAATCGAATAACTTGCGGATCCTGCTGTTGTACAAGATCATGAACCAGTACGAAGTTCCCAAGTGATTTGGACATTTTTTCGTTATCAATATTAATATACCCATTATGCATCCAATATTTAGCCATCGGAGCTTCATTTAATGCTTCCGATTGCGCGATCTCATTCTCATGATGCGGAAAAGCTAAATCTTGACCGCCGCCATGGATGTCGATTGAATCACCTAAGTATTTTTTCGCCATCGCCGAGCATTCGATATGCCAGCCTGGGCGACCTTTCCCCCAAGGGCTCTCCCAATAGATCTCTCCATCTTTCGCCGCTTTCCATAGCGCAAAATCAAGCGGATCTTCTTTTTTCTCTCCTACTTCAATTCTCGCACCAGATCTTAAGTCGTCGATCGATTGATGAGAAAGTTTACCATAGCCGTTGAACGAACGCGTTTTAAAATAAACATCCCCCGCTGCTTCATAAGCAAACCCTTTTTTGATAAGGTTCTCGATAAAATCAATGATCTCTGGCATCGTTTCTGTTACACGCGGGTGTGCGTCAGCCTTTTGTACGCCTAGTGCGCAAGTATCCTCATGGTAGGCGTTGATGAATTTCTCAGCGATCGTTGGAACATCGCTTCCCATCTCGTTAGCCGCTTTAATGAGCTTATCATCAACATCCGTAAAATTGGAGATGAACTGCACATCAAAACCTCTATATTCCAAGTACTTTCTTACCGTATCAAAAACAATAGCCGGTCTTGCGTTACCAATATGGATATAGTTATATACAGTCGGTCCACACACATACATTTTTACTTTTCCTTCTTCTAACGGAACAAAAAGCTCTTTTTGACGTGTCATCGTATTATAGATTTTAATACCCATTTAAACTTCACTCCCTTTTTTCAATGTTTCCAATTCTTCACGCATTCGTTTCATCTCGTTATGCATCTCTCTGAATTTATCAGCTACCGGATCAGGCAGGTCACGATGATCAAGTTCGCATCCAACTTTGATGCCATCCTTAATAACGACTCTTCCTGGAATTCCAACTACAGTTGCATCCGGTGGAACATGTTGAAGCACAACCGATCCTGCCCCCACTTTTGAATTTTTTCCGATCGTAATGTTCCCTAGAACCTTGGCTCCTGTAGCAACAAGAACGTGATCTTCAAGCGTGGGATGCCTTTTTCCTTTTTCTTTTCCTGTACCTCCGAGCGTAACACCTTGGTAGAGCGTCACGTCATTGCCGATGATACACGTTTCTCCGATCACCACACCCATACCGTGATCGATAAAAAAGCGTCTGCCGATCTGTGCTCCCGGGTGTATTTCGATACCGGTAAAAAAGCGGCTGATCTGTGAGATCAAGCGAGCTAAAAACAGCCAGTTTCGTTTGAATAACTTATGTGCTAATCTATGGGCCCAAACCGCATGCAGCCCAGAGTATGTTAAGAATACTTCGAATGAACTTCTAGCCGCTGGATCTTTCTCAAAAACAACCTTAATATCTTCTTTCATGGCTGAAAACATGTTCTCCAACCTCCTTGCCTTTTTATATAAGGGACTTGCCAGTTACGCGTGATGTCTCAGGCATTTTTTATTTCTTCATCGCAAAGTTGATTGGAGTGTAAGGTGCGAGACTCCTGGGGGATCAGCGGGACAGGTGAGACTCTTAACAGCGCAAAGCGCTAAGAGGCTCACCGCACGCCCCCCGGAAAGCGAGTACCTGTAACGGAAATCAACTACTTTCAAGAGCGACAAAGACTACAAATAAAAAACGCCCCTGTGCCAAATATGACACAGAGACGTACGGATAGACGCGGTTCCACTCTGTTTAACAGGTTTATAAAAACTCACCTGTTCCCTTGAGCTCCATAACGGGGAGTTGCCGCCCAAACCTACTAAAACTTTCGGCAAGGGACTCCGAGGGGCACTTCAGCAAGCATTTTCATGAACCACTTTCAGCCGGTGATGGTTCTCTCTACTATGAAAAGGGCTAGCCTACTTTCCTCATCTGCGTTTTACACGTTTATTATAAGTTTCTTTTACTATATTATAATCTTTGCAAAATGTGTACTTTTATTACTTTTTAATTTGAGTTAGTACAGCATTTACGCGCTTTGTAATCACTTCTTTACCTAAAAGAGAAACAGCAGCAGGCAGATCTGGACCATGTTGTTGACCTGTCGTCGCCACACGGATTGGCATGAACAGGTTCTTCCCTTTTTGACCCGTTTCTTTTTGAACAGCTTTCATCATTGCTTTGATGTCATCCGCTTCAAAAGAGTCACTGTTTTCGATCTGAGTTAAGAAAGATTCCATAACTGAAGGAACACCTTCACCTTGCAATACTTCAAGTGCTTCTCCCTCATACTCGATCTCTTCTTTGAAGAATAGTTCCGTTAAGTCTACGATTTCAGCACCATAGCTCATTTTTTCCTGATGAAGAGCGACAAGCTTTGTGATCCACTCTTGTTCTTCAGGGCTAGGGTTTTCAGAAACTCTGCCCGCTTTTACTAGGTGAGGCATACACAACTCAACGATACGAGCTACGTCTTGCTGTTTCATATACTGATTGTTCAACCATTCTAACTTTTGTGTATCAAAAACAGCAGGTGCTTTGGATAAACGGTTCGGATCAAAAATTTCAATGAACTGTTCACGGCTAAAGATCTCTTCTTCTCCACCTGGAGACCAGCCTAATAACGCAATAAAGTTAAACAGCGCCTCTGGCAAGTATCCTAGATCTTTGTATTGCTCGATAAATTGAACGATCGACTCGTCACGTTTACTCAATTTTTTACGATTCTCATTCACGATCAGTGTTGTATGACCGAACTTCGGATGCGAAAATCCAAGTGCATCATAGATCAATAACTGTTTCGGTGTGTTTGAGATGTGATCATCTCCACGCAGTACGTGAGAGATCGCCATTTCATGATCATCAATAACAACCGCATAGTTGTAAGTTGGGATTCCATCCTTCTTTACGATAACAAAATCACCAAACCCGCTTGATTCAAACGAAACTTCACCTTTTACCATGTCATCAAACGTGATCGTACGGTCTTGTGGAACTTTAAAACGAATGCTCGGACGGCGGCCTTCTTCTTCTAGAGCCGCTTTTTCTTCAATTGATAAGTTTCGACAACGTCCGTCATAAACCGGAGTATCTCCTTTAGCCATCTGTTCTTCACGAGAAATTTCAAGCTCTTCTTCTGTACAATAACAAGTGTATGCAAGACCTTTTGAAAGTAGTTCATCTGTATACTTCTCGTATAGATCTAAACGTTCCATCTGACGATACGGACCGTAATCTCCTCCGATATCAACACTCTCATCCCAATCCATACCAAGCCATTTCAAGTGATCCAGCTGACTTTCTTCTCCACCTTGAATGTTACGCTTCTGATCTGTATCTTCAATACGAATAATAAACTTTCCGCCAGAGTGGCGAGCGTATAAATAGTTGAATAGAGCTGCACGTGCATTCCCTATATGTAAGTGTCCCGTTGGACTTGGTGCATAACGCACTCGAACTTCGTTTGCCATCATGTTTCACCTCTATAATTTTTTGTTCTTAAACGATGATGCTTTTGAAAGTAGTTGATTTCCGTTCCAGATGTTCGCTTTCCGTGGGGCAGTCGGTGAGCCACATTCGTACGTTTCACTCTTAAGTGTCTCACCTAACCGCCTGTCCCACAGGAGTCTCGCATCTTCCACTCCAATCAACTTTATCAGAGAAGATAATGAACGGATTATCTCCAAATCAACAATTTTTTTAAAGTGACTTCTCTATCAAAACAACCGCTTGAGCTGCGATTCCCTCTTCGCGTCCAGGGAAACCTAGCTTTTCAGTCGTTGTTGCCTTCACGTTGATTCTCTCTACTTCAACCCCAAAAATACCGGCGATTACTCCGCGCATCTCTTCAATGTACGGAAGCATCTTTGGCTTTTGAGCAATGATCGTACAATCTATATTACCTAAAGAATAACCTTTTTTCTCAATCAATTTCCAAGAATCGAGCAACAATCGCTTCGAATCTGCGTCTTTATAGGCAGGATCTGTATCCGGAAAGTGTTTGCCGATATCTCCTTCACCTGCTGCGCCTAGCAATGCATCTGTAATAGCATGCAGAAGAACGTCAGCATCAGAATGCCCTAAAAGTCCCTTCTCATAAGGAATCGTTACGCCGCCAATGATTAACGGACGACCCTCACTAAAGGCATGTACATCAAAACCTTGTCCGATGCGCATCATGCTTTTTCCCCCTGTCTCTCTAACAAAATGGCTTGTCCAAATAACAAGTCATCAGACGTAGTTAATTTTATATTATGATAGTCTCCCATTACAATAGCCACTGTTTGTCCAATTCGTTCCACTAGGCTTGCGTCATCCGTTCCAATATATCCTTCTTCGTCTGCCTTCTTGTGCGCATCCATTACGATAGAAAGACGAAAAGCTTGCGGGGTTTGAACAGCCCACAAGCTGGAACGGTCGATTGTTTCTTCCACTTGATTCTGAATTACCCGCTTCACCGTATCCTTAACAGGAACAGCTAACACCGCAGAACCTGTATCTCGTGCCGTGTTAACTAGTTGTAAAATAGAATCATGTGTGATGAAAGGACGTGCTGCATCGTGAATGAGAACGAGATCTGCATCGGTAGGTACGACCTTCAAACCCTCATAAACACTTTGCTGACGCTCTTTTCCGCCTGGAACGATTTTGCGCACTTTTTGATATTGGAACGACTCTACAAAATCTTGCATCTGCTGCAATTCCTTTTCGCTGCCGACCAAGATCACACCTTCGCAATGCGGATCTTTTTCAAACACATGCAGCGTGTGCGCGAGGACTGGTTTTCCTAAAAGCTCGATCCACTGCTTAGAGATGCCAGCTTTCATGCGTTTACCTTGTCCAGCAGCAGGAATGACTGTCCAATAATTCACGTGCTTCCCCACCGTTCGTTACAATGCTTTTTCTAATAGTTTCTTTTTAGCAAAAATCATTCTGCCCGCTGATGTTTGGAGTACAGAAGTGACAACAACATCAATCGTCTTACCTACATAATCACGACCGTCTTCAACGACGATCATCGTTCCATCGTCCAGATAACCTACACCTTGACTCTGTTCTTTTCCGTCTTTGATCACTTGTACAACAAGCTCTTCGCCCGGAAGAACAACCGGTTTAACCGCATTTGCAAGGTCATTAATATTTAATACTGCAACGTTTTGTAGTTCACATACTTTGTTCAAGTTAAAATCATTCGTTACGACGACACCAGATAACAGCTGAGCGAGTTTTACTAGCTTGCTATCCACTTCCGTAACCTCTTCAAAGTCGCCTTCATAGATTTCAACTTTCATAGAAAGCTCTTTTTGAATTCGATTTAGAATATCAAGACCTCGGCGTCCTCTGTTACGCTTTAGAACATCTGAGGAATCCGCAATATATTGTAATTCTTCCAATACAAAACGAGGAATAATGAGC
The DNA here is from genome assembly GCF_049537595.1 of Fictibacillus nanhaiensis. Taxonomy (GTDB): domain Bacteria; phylum Bacillota; class Bacilli; order Bacillales; family Fictibacillaceae; genus Fictibacillus; species Fictibacillus nanhaiensis_F. The sequence goes on along the minus strand of NZ_JBMULM010000008.1, from coordinate 9,147 downwards.
GGACCTTCTAAAAAGCCAGTTTGACAGATATCAGCCACTCGGCCATCGATAATAACGCTCGTATCTAGAATCTTATACTTACCACTCGGCTTTTCGATCTCTGCTTCTTTTTTACGTTCTTTTCCTTGGCTTTTCAAAGAGAACAGCTGAATCAACTCATCTCTCTTTTTAAAACCAACCTGAAAGCCTAAATAACCGAGCAGGAATGTAATTGCGATCGGCAGTATGGAACTGACCACAACAATATCCATAGAACTTAACGGTGACTGGATCAAAAATGCGACGATTAGTCCGATGATCAGCCCCATCGTCCCAGATAAAAGGTCAGTTGCTGGAGCTTTTACAACTGTTTCCTCAGCCCAGCGGATTAAACCTACTACGTAATCTGACAGCCAAAATGTGGATAAAAAAAGTATAAGTGCACCAATTACTGCCCCGACATATGGGGATGTTACTTGGTTCGGAAGATCACCGAAGTTAAGTACACGAATGAGATCTGGTATATATAGATAGCCGAGCATGCCACCTATTACAATGAAAAATAGCTGAACAATTCTTTTTAGCATGCCTGATTCACCTCCCCTAATCATTATTTACAAAATGACCGCATTAAAAACGTGTAAAAGATAGAAAATTCCTTTTTTTACAGAAGAAGTTTCCACTAGATATGACGATCGACGAAAAGCTGTTCCTGAATGCGTTTTAAACCTTCTTTTACTTTTTTGGCACGAATCTCACCGATACCCTCTACCTCGTCCAATTCATCAATGGACGCTCGCAAAATTTGCGGAAGGTTTTCAAATGCATCTGTCAGGTTTTCGATAATAACCGCTGGAAGCCTTGGAATCTTGCCAAGAATGCGGTAACCACGTGGATGAATCGTCTCATCCTGCATATTCATACCGGCTGAGAAGCCTAAAAGTTTCATAATAACGGATTCATCGAACAATTCTTCAGATGATAGTTTGTTCAATTGGCGAAGAATCGCATAAGGATCACTTTCACGATCTTTCATATAGTCCTTGATTAAAAGCAATGCTTCTTCCTCGATGTTAGAAACTAGCTCCTCCATCTGGATTCGAATCAGCCTTCCTTCAACACCAAGTTCATTAACATATTTAATAATCTCATTTTTTATGCGTAAAACCATCTCAATTCTGTGAATAACTTGTGTAACTTCTTGGAAAGTCACTAATTCTTCAAATTCAAGAGCGCCAAGGTTCGTAACACTTTGGTCGAAAACTACTTTATATTTCTCAAGCGTTTGAATCGCTTGGTTCGCTTTCGTCAAGATCACACCGATCTCTTTTAACGAATAACGAATCATCCCTTGATATAGAGTGATAACGTTACGACGTTGAGAGATGGAGATCACAAGGTTGCCTGTTTGACGCGCAACACGTTCTGCCGTTCTGTGACGGATTCCCGTTTCTGTAGAAGGAATAACCGTATCTGGAATGAGTTGTGTGTTCGCATACAGAATCTTAACAGCATCTTCGTTTAAAATGATCGCACCATCCATCTTAGCAAGTTCATATAGAGATGCTGGTGAGTATTTGCAATTGATAGAGAAACCTCCATCAACGATTTCTTTTACTTTATCGTTATATCCAACAACGATCAGTCCACCTGTGTTTGCTCGCAGTACGTTGTCGATCCCTTCTCTTAGTGGTGTTCCAGGAGCAACTAGCTGTAGCATTTGGCTTATGATTGCTTCTTTTATCGCATGATCCATAATTTACTTTACCCTCCTAACGCTGCTTGTAATGCCTCATAAACGGTAGATACTCCGACGACTTGAATTCCTTTTGGAACCGTCCAGCCACCGATATTTTTATCAGGTATAATAGCTCGCGTAAAACCTAACTTTGCAGCTTCATGAACACGCTGCTCAATACGGGAAACTCTTCTAACCTCTCCCGTTAATCCTATTTCTCCAATCATAACATCTGTTGGCTTGGTAGGTGAATCGCGAAAGCTTGAAGCGATGCTGATCGCAACTGCAAGATCGATCGCTGGCTCATCCAGTCGGACACCGCCCGCAACGTTTAGATAAGCATCCTGGTTTTGAAGAAGCAACCCGACTCTCTTCTCTAAAACGGCCATGAGGAGTGAGACGCGGTTATGATCGATACCAGTAGCCATCCTTCTAGGATTACCAAAGCTTGTTGGCGATATTAGTGCCTGAAGCTCTACTAACATCGGTCGTGTCCCTTCGAGAGAAGCAACTACGGTCGAACCCGCTGCCCCTTTGGAACGTTCTTCTAAAAAGATTTCAGAAGGATTTAATACTTCTTCCAGACCTACTTCTTTCATTTCAAAGACACCGATTTCATTCGTCGAGCCAAAGCGGTTCTTAACTGCTCGTAAGATTCGGAAAGTGTGATGCCGTTCACCCTCAAAGTACAATACCGCGTCTACCATGTGCTCTAAAAGACGCGGACCGGCGATATTTCCTTCTTTTGTAACATGTCCTACAATAAATACAGCGATACCTTTTGTTTTTGCCATTCGCATCAAATGCGATGTACACTCTCGTACTTGCGATACACTCCCAGGAGCGGATGTGACTTCAGCTCGATAGACGGTTTGAATCGAATCGATGATCATCACAGAAGGCATCACATCAGACATCGCCTGTTCGATCAGTTCCAAATCTGTTTCTGCTAAAACAAACAAGTCCTTTGCGTCGATATCTAAACGGTCGGCGCGCAGTTTCGTTTGTTTTACAGACTCCTCACCAGATATGTATAGAACACGCTCTCCTTTTTTGGCAAGCTGTGCGGATGTTTGCAGCAACAGGGTGGACTTTCCAATTCCGGGGTCTCCACCAACTAAAACCATTGAACCTGGAACGATTCCTCCACCTAGTACACGGTTGAACTCCTGATAGTTTGTTGGTATACGCGGCTCTTGCTCGCTTTTCACATCTGCTATCGACTGAGGTTTCTGCTTTACGTTCTTATCTCCACCAGAGGTTAATCCTCTTATATTTTTTTCAGGACGAATCGTTTCCTCCACCATCGTGTTCCACGCGTGGCACCCTGGACATTTACCCATCCATTTTGGTGATTCGTAACCGCAATCTTGGCAAAGAAAGATTGATTTTACTTTAGCCATCTAAAAAACTCCTCTTCCGAACTTAACGCTTTACTAATTATCTATTTTCGAACAAATATTCAATTTCACTTTGATTAAAACGTGATGAATTTGCCCCGTTAAACTTCATGCTTGAATAAAACTGTATGAATATCCTTCAAAGACTTCATTGATAGTTGATTGGAGTGAAAGGTGCGAGACTCCTAGGGGATCAGCGGGACAGGTGAGACTCTTAACAGCGCATAACGCTAAGAGGCTCACCGCACGCCCCCTGGAAAGCGAGCATCCTGTAACGGAATTCAACCACCTTCAAAACATCATTGTATAAGAAAAATAGGTTTCCTATTTTAACAAGTTAAATACTGAAAATATCAAGATTTATTCACTAATATCATAACATAAAACCTCACAACTACTTCCATTTGAGCTCTGCAAAAAAAGGCGAACAGCTAAGATTATTTCGACAAAAACCCGGAGGACATGTCTGTCTTCCGGGTCTTTTGTAGGATATTCTCATATGTGGTAAAAGTTAGACCGTTTGAACGACAAAATCGTTCTCTTCAACATCAATCTTAACGGTCTGCCCTTTGTTGATATTTCCTCTTAGAAGCTCTTCAGATAACCGATCTTCAATCTTACGCTGTAGAGCACGACGCAACGGACGAGCTCCGTAATCTGGATCGTATCCTTCTTCTGTAATCTTTTCGAGAGCGGCTTGAGTCAACTCGATCTCAATTCCCTGATCACTTAAACGTTGTTTCAGTGATGCTGCCATCAGGCTAACGATTCTTAGCAAGTGCTCTTTCTCTAGAGAATGGAACACGATGATCTCATCGATACGGTTCAAGAACTCTGGACGGAATGCACGTTTTAGTTCATCCATTACTTTAGATTTCATATCGTTGTACTTCTGACCTTCGTTATGAACAGCAAATCCTAGAGAACGGTTACGCTTAAGCGTGCTCGCTCCTACGTTTGAAGTCATGATCACAACCGTGTTACGGAAATCAACCGTACGTCCTTTAGAATCAGTTAAACGGCCATCTTCTAGCACTTGAAGTAAGATATTGAATACTTCAGGATGGGCTTTTTCAATCTCATCAAGCAAGATAACCGAGTAAGGCTTTCTTCTAACTTTTTCTGTTAACTGGCCGCCTTCTTCGTGTCCGACATAGCCTGGAGGTGATCCAACGAGACGAGATGTTGTATGCTTCTCCATGTACTCAGACATATCGATACGGATAATCGCATCTTCATCACCAAATAGTGTTTCAGCAACAGCTCTTGCAAGCTCTGTTTTACCAACACCTGTTGGTCCTAAGAAGATGAATGAGCCGATCGGACGCTTCGGATCTTTAAGTCCAGCACGTGCTCTTCGGATAGCTTTAGAGATTGCCGTAACGGCCTCTGATTGACCGATAACTCGATCATGCAGAATCTCTTCCATTTTCAGAAGGCGTTCTGTTTCCTCTTCAGCAAGCTTGGAAACTGGAACTCCCGTCCAAGACGATACAACTTGTGCAATATCTTCTGGCGTTACTTCTGTGTTTTCTTTACCCTGCTTCTCTTTCCAAACATCCTTCGTCTTTTCTAACTCTTCACGAAGGCGTTGCTCAGAGTCTCGAAGTGAAGCCGCTTTTTCAAATTCTTGACTTTGAACTGCCGCATCCTTCTCTTTACGAACTTCCTCTAGCTTTTGTTCAAGCTCTTTTAAGTTCGGTGGTGCTGTATATGAACGAAGACGAACTTTTGATGCCGCTTCATCAATAAGATCGATCGCTTTATCTGGTAAGAAACGATCTGAGATGTAACGATCTGATAACTGAACAGACGCTTCAATCGCTTCATCCGTGATCGTTACACGGTGGTGAGCTTCATAACGATCGCGAAGTCCTTGAAGAATTTGAATACTTTCATCCTTCGTTGGCTCGTTAACTGTGATCGGTTGGAAACGACGCTCAAGCGCTGCATCTTTTTCAATATATTTTCTGTACTCATCAAGTGTTGTAGCACCGATACATTGAAGTTCACCACGAGCAAGAGCTGGCTTTAGAATGTTGGATGCATCAATCGCACCTTCTGCTCCACCTGCACCGATCAGTGTATGAAGTTCGTCAATGAATAGAATGATATTCCCAGCTTGGCGGATCTCATCCATTACTTTTTTCAGACGGTCTTCAAATTCTCCTCTGTACTTCGTTCCAGCTACAACAGTACCCATATCAAGTGTCATAACACGCTTATCACGAAGTGTTTCTGGCACTTCGTTATTGATGATCTGCTGCGCTAAACCTTCAGCGATAGCCGTTTTACCAACTCCTGGCTCTCCGATTAATACAGGGTTGTTCTTCGTACGGCGACTCAAAACCTCGATCACACGCTGAATTTCTTTCGCACGTCCGATTACCGGGTCTAGTGTACCTTCACGAGCAATCGCTGTTAGATCGCGAGCTAAGCTGTCTAGTGTCGGTGTGTTAGCACTCGCAGATGAACCTCTATGACTAGAAGAAGATTCATTGCTTCCTAGTAACTGCAGCACTTGTTGACGCGCTTTATTAAGGCTCACACCAAGGTTGTTTAGAACACGAGCTGCAACGCCTTCTCCTTCACGGATCAAGCCTAATAGAATGTGTTCCGTTCCCACGTATGAATGTCCGAGTTTACGAGCTTCATCCATGGAAAGTTCAATCACTTTTTTAGCACGAGGCGTGTAGTGGATCGTTTGAACAGCTTCCTGACCGCGGCCGATCAGTGTTTCCACTTCTTTTTGAATCTTTTCTGGTCCTAGACCAAGAACTTGAAGGGCTTTTGCTGCAATTCCTTCTCCTTCACGGATCAGTCCAAGCAGGATATGTTCAGTTCCCACATTATTATGACCTAGACGAATCGCTTCTTCTTGTGCTAAAGCTAAAACTTTTTGTGCTCTCTCAGTAAAACGACCAAACATCATACTCGTCACGCTCCTTATCGGTTTTCCAATTTTATTCTTTCTCTGATTAAAGTGGCTCTTCTTATGTCACGTTCTTCTGGAGTTAGAACTTCACCTGCATATTGTTGAAGAAAACCTGGTTGTGTAAGTATCATAAGCTCATTGAGAATCGTTTTTGAAATACCAGGTAAAATCTCTAAATCAATGCCTAGCCGCACATCTGATAAACATTTAGCAGCTTCTTTTGATTGGATGATCCGGCAGTTCTCTAATGTTCCCAATGAACGGAATAACTTGTCTTCAAGCTGTAATTTCAATCCATCCTGCAACTGTTGACGAGCTGCTCGTTCTTGTTGGATGACCTGCATGACGACACCTGCGAGATCTTCCATTATATCCTCTTCCGACTTGCCTAGTGTCATCTGATTTGAAATTTGAAAAATGTTTCCTTGCGCCTCGGTACCTTCCCCATAGATGCCTCTTACCGCTAAACCTAGCTGATTGATCGCTGGGATGATGCGGCTCATCTTTTTTGAGAGTACGAGCGCCGGAATATGCATCATGACAGAGGCTCGAAGTCCAGTTCCTACATTCGTCGGACAGCTTGTTAAATATCCTCGTTTTTCATCAAACGCATAATCAACGTTCTTTTCAATAAAATCATCGATCTCATTCGCTCGATGAAGCACTTCATCTAATTGAAACCCTGGTGCTAAACATTGGATGCGTATATGATCTTCTTCGTTTACCATGATGCTGACAGATTCATCTGCATTCATGAGAACGGCACCGAATTTCGCTTGCTCTGCTAAATTGGGACTGATTAGATGTTTCTCTACAAGTACCCGTTTTTGAACAGGTTTTAACTCCTCCATCATCAGCATTTCAAGCTTTTCTGCTTCTTCTTCATTTTCTGAGCTCATACAAGTCGAGATCGCTGAAATGACTTCATGAGCCGATTCTTTATCTGCTGCGATGGGAAATACATATTGATGAATATTCCTTGCAAGTCGGACACGGCTCGATAGAACTATCTCCGATTCTGGCCCCTCCCGTTTCATCCAGGGACTGATCGCGTCACTGATAAATCGTTCTAAAGACATCGGTTACGTATCCCTCCCCTGTTGCAAGCGGTGCTCGATCTCTCTGATGACATCCCTTGTTTCAGCAGCTTTTTCAAATTCCTCATTTAATATATACTGCTGCAAAGCTTGCTTTAATTGCTGAAGCTGCTTTTTTTCTTGAATACTGCTTCCTGCACGGAGTGGAATTTTTCCCGCATGCAAAGTGTTACCACCATGAACTCTTTTAAAAATAGGATTAAGTTTCGATTCAAACGCCTTGTAGCAATTATCACACCCAAAGCGGCCGATCTTCGCAAACTGATAATAACTCATCCCGCATTTTTCACAGCTTAATGAGGGCGGAATGAAGTTGGATGATGGCGTGTTCGGGACATGTCCATCGCCGTGTAAAAGCCCAGAAAGCAATTGGTGAATGGAAAAAGAATTCGACCCCGGCAAGAATTCTCCTTTTTCTTTAGCACAATGTTCACAAATGTGAAATTCTGTTTTCTCCCCATTTATGATTTTTGTAAAATGCAAAGACGCTTCTCGTTCATGGCACTCTTCACAATTCATTCTGCTCCCTCCCTTTATATAGAATGAATAAAAGGGCTATGTGGTTCGATATTTTAACGTTTTTATCATAGCTTTTAATAATTCTGCGCGTAATTCATCTCGTTCTGGAAGATTAAGCTTTAGAATGGATCTGTCCATCACGCTCAGCATAAGTCTTGCTTCTCGTTCTGAAACGATCGTCTCTTCCATAAGTCTCTTTATTACATTTTCTGCGTTGCCTTGCGATATCCTCTCACCAATCAAGGTGGTTAAGTGATCAATTAAGTGGGCAGAGCTTTCAGTACGGACCTTCATGATCCGAATATATCCTCCTCCACCTCTTTTACTTTCCACTACAAAACCTTTTTCAATCGTAAATCTCGTGTTTATCACGTAGTTTATTTGAGAAGGCACGCATTGAAATCTTTCAGCAATATCCGTCCGCTTAATTTCAATGGACGGATCATTAGAGCTCGAGAGAATTTGCTTTAAGTAATTTTCAATTACATCTGAAATATTCCTCATTTCCCCTCCCCCTTCTGACTTTGACTAACTTTGACTATAGATATATTATAGCCTGCCTTTTTCCGAAAATGCAAATCTCTATCCACCATTATTGCCTCATGATTATCTTCTTAACCTGTATGATTCTGTCGAAAAGATGATGCTTTTGGAGGAGGATGGATGTACGCGTTATGATTTGGATGAGTTCTATAAGATGAGTTGAGTACGATAAAATGCTGGTCGGTGGTCGGTGTCGAAAATTTGATAAAATTTTTTATCCGTGAAATTTTGGAGCTTATCCGTGAATATATGGAAGATTACCGTGAATAAAATCTGAATTACCGTGAAATTATGTGGCTTTGGGTGGATGAGCAGATCTCATTTGGGGCTTGTGAGGGAAAATCAGGGCTGTTTAGGTGCGTTTTTTGCTTCGATGAGGGGTGAAGCGGCTGCTATCGTTGCTTTTGAATGGATTTTTGGAGCTTTAGCTTTGGAATATCGCGTGTTGGAAGATGACTGTGGCCATCTTCTTCCTATTTTGAGGGGTGTGAGAAGGTTTGAAGTGTTCAACGGGCGTCATGGAAATACCACGCTGGGTATCTCCGTGGTCTAATTAAGTCAAAATGCACAATAATTAAGTCGTAGGAAGAGCGAATTAAGTCGGAACGAGCCTCAATTAAGTCGAAAACCGAAAAATAAAGGCCGTTCGCTAAATCTCGACAACCGCTCCCTACCCAATCCATGCTCTATACCCCTGATCCTTCCTCACCTCCAATCATTCATAAATCAGAAGTTTGGCAGCCGCCAAACCACCTTATTTTCTTTTGAAAACACAAAAAAAGAAGATGGATTCTCATCCATCTTCCTCATTGCCTAGCGACGTCCTACTCTAACAGGGGGAAACCCCCAACTACCATCGGCGCTAAAGAGCTTAACTTCCGTGTTCGGTATGGGAACGGGTGTGACCTCTTTGCCATCATCACTAGACCGATCATG
>NZ_JBMULM010000007.1:0-62209 GCF_049537595.1 Fictibacillus nanhaiensis | reverse complement strand
GCAGATTACCCACGTGTTACTCACCCGTCCGCCGCTAAATCAGAGGAGCAAGCTCCTCATCATTCGCTCGACTTGCATGTATTAGGCACGCCGCCAGCGTTCATCCTGAGCCAGGATCAAACTCTCCATAAAAGTGTTTGTCTTGCTCGATTTTAAAACTGACGGAATTAATTCTTAATTCCTTACCTATTTCTTTTGTTCAGTTTTCAAAGAACTGTGTGTTTGGCTTGTCTTTTTCCGAGACAGCTTTATCATCTTACCGAATGGAAGTTGTAAAGTCAAGCGCTTTTTTTGAAATTCTTTTTTGATCATTTTTACGATCATATGGTGGGCCTAAATGGACTCGAACCATCGACCTCACGCTTATCAGGCGTGCGCTCTAACCAGCTGAGCTATAGGCCCGTAAAAAATAATGGAGCGGGTGATGAGAATCGAACTCACGACCAGAGCTTGGAAGGCTCTTGTTTTACCACTAAACTACACCCGCATAAGTATGGTCGGGAAGACAGGATTTGAACCTGCGACCCCCTGGTCCCAAACCAGGTGCTCTACCAAGCTGAGCCACTTCCCGTAAGTAAATATGGCGCGCCCTGAGAGATTCGAACTCCCGACCTTTTGATTCGTAGTCAAACACTCTATCCAGCTGAGCTAAGGGCGCATATATTAAATGTATTCTATGTTATGAATTAAAGTTGGTGCGGTCGAGAGGACTCGAACCTCCACGGGGATACCCCCACTAGCCCCTCAAGCTAGCGCGTCTGCCATTCCGCCACGACCGCGCGGCTAGATGCCAGCGCATGAGCACTGCAACTTATTGAGAAAAAATTAATATGGTGCGGGTGAAGGGACTCGAACCCCCACGTCAAAGACACTAGATCCTAAGTCTAGCGCGTCTGCCAATTCCGCCACACCCGCATATTAATTTGAAAATGGTGAGCCATGAAGGATTCGAACCTTCGACCCTCTGATTAAAAGTCAGATGCTCTACCAACTGAGCTAATGGCTCTTACTCGAAGTGTTTTTAAACACTTATCTTAAAAAGAAAAAATGGCTGGGCTAGCTGGATTCGAACCAACGCATGTCGCAGTCAAAGTGCGATGCCTTACCGCTTGGCTATAGCCCAACACCTTAGAAATAATGGCGGACCCGACCGGGGTCGAACCGGCGATCTCCTGCGTGACAGGCAGGCATGTTAACCACTACACCACGAGTCCATCAATCTATAGGTATTACTTTTATGAAAGTATATGGTGACCCGTACGGGATTCGAACCCGTGTTACCGCCGTGAAAGGGCGGTGTCTTAACCGCTTGACCAACGGGCCACATGGCAGAGAAGAAGGGATTCGAACCCTCGCACCGCGTTAGCGATCTACACCCTTAGCAGGGGCGCCCCTTGAGCCACTTGGGTACTTCTCTGTATGGCTCCACAGGTAGGACTCGAACCTACGACCGATCGGTTAACAGCCGATAGCTCTACCACTGAGCTACTGTGGAATGTCTTTTAAGGACAATTAATATCATAATCGTTTTCGCCTCAGATGTCAACTAGTTTAAGAATTTTTTTCTGAGCCGCATTCGCTTTACGATACCTGCTTTTAAAAGCTATGTAATAGGTATGTCTAACAGCGACTTTATTAAATTACCACATACCTATATTCGAAGTCAACACCCTATTTTAAAGAAACCTGTTTTAATTTCCCTCTGCACTTTCCACACACATATCTTTTCGTGTCAATTTGCCTCTTTCTCTTATAGGACTGCATACAGTCCGTACATAAATAAGCGTATTTATAGCTCTCTGTTCTTCTTTTTTCCGGGATGGATTGACAGAAACGAGACCCCCCTACTTTATGAAGCCAATATTTAAAATCATCGTCACCATGTTTATATCCTCTGCCCTCGATATGCATATGATAGTGCACGAGCTCATGCTTAATGACACCGATCAATTCTTCTATACCAAATGCTTCATAAAGATGAGGATTCATTTCTATATCATGAGATCGCAACAGGTAACGTCCACCTGTTGTTCGCAGCCTTCTATTGAATCTCGCTTGGTGGCGAAACGTTTTATTGAAGAACTGAATTGAAATCTCCTCCGTTAGCTTCTGCAATTCTTCATTCGTCATGGTCAAGCTCCTTACATTTCTAGTTCACATTAACAAGCTCCTATACATAGACTAATACACAAATAACGGATTGGGAAGTTCAAGGAGGTTCTCTATATGCCAACATGGTTTAAAAGACAGCTCCGTCGTGCTTATTATCAAAAAGACCGTTACCAAATCCGCTTACTTAATCAATGCTGGTTCTTTTATAACAAAAAACACTCCTCCAGTGAAGAATAGTCCACTGGAGAAGTGCTTTATCTTTTATCCTTAATTAGGGGCGATCATGGTTAGAGCGATTCGTTGCTTTGATACATCTACTGAATCTACCCAAACCGTAACGACTTGCCCTACGCTAACGACATCCATCGGATTCTTTACGAATCGATCCGTAAGCTTCGAAATATGAACAAGCCCGTCCTGTTTTACGCCTATATCTACAAACGCACCAAAATCCACAACATTTCGAACCGTTCCTTGAAGTTCCATCCCTTGTGACAAGTCCTCCATCTTAAGAACATCTGTTTTAAGGACTGGCCCTGAAAAAGCATCACGAGGATCACGCCCAGGTTTCATAAGCCCTTCGATTATATCCTTTAATGTTGGAACGCCGATATCTAATTTTTCTGATGTTGCTTCGAGTGAAAGTGATTTTAACTTTTCAGCAAGAGCGTCTGAACCGATATCAGCAGGTTTGAATCCGAGTTCTTTTAATAAAGCTTTCGTTGCCGGGTAGCTTTCTGGGTGAATCCCAGTCTGATCGAGTGGTTGATCTCCGTCTACTACACGTAGAAATCCGATGCATTGCTCATACGTTTTTGCACCAAGACGAGGAATTTTCTTCAGTTCTGATCGATTTTTGAACTTTCCTACCTCGTTTCGTTTAACAATAATGTTCTGTGCAACGGTTTTGGACAACCCGGATACATATTGAAGAAGAGACGATGATGCGGTATTCACGTTAACACCCACTTGGTTAACCGCTGTTTCCACAACAAAGGAAATTTCTTCACCTAGTCTTTTTTGAGAAACATCATGCTGATACTGACCCACACCAATAGACTTTGGATCGATTTTCACAAGCTCTGCCAACGGATCTTGAAGTCTTCGCGCAATGGATACCGCACTTCTTTCTTCAACTTGAAGATCAGGGAATTCCTCTCGAGCGACTGTAGAAGCTGAATACACACTCGCTCCCGCTTCGTTAACGATCACATATGCTACCGATTTTTCTAGATCTTTTAATGTTTCAGCAATAAATTGCTCTGTTTCGCGTGATGCTGTCCCATTTCCGATCGCTGCGATTTCGATATCATACTGATCAATTAGTTTTTTTACAACCGCTGCCGATTTTTCAACCTCTGATCGCGGCGGTGTAGGGTAGATCGTCTGGATATGAAGCACTTTTCCCGTTTCATCTACAACTCCTAGTTTGCAACCCGTTCTATAAGCAGGGTCAACTCCTAAAACAACTTTTCCTTTTAGTGGCGCTTGTAATAGAAGACTTCTTACATTTTCAGAAAAAATATGAATTGCACGCTCTTCCGCTTGTTCGGTTAGAGCCGCGCGAATTTCTCGTTCGATGGAAGGCGCGATCAATCGTTTATACGCATCTTCAATCGCCTCCGAGATAATAGGTGCCGCTGGCGAGCTCGAACGTTTCACAACTTTTCTCCCCATCTTTGAAACGATCAGTTCTGAAGGAGCAGCGATACCTACTCTTAAAATATTTTCTTTTTCTCCGCGATTCACCGCTAAAACACGATGTGGAACAATCTTACGGATAGGCTCTTGGTATTCATAGTACATTTCGAATACTTTTTTCTCATCCAATTCAGTGTTTTTTCCATCTGTTTTGATCTCGCCTTTTGAAAACGTGTCTTCCCTGATCCATTTTCGCATATCTGCATCATCTGAGAGCATTTCAGCGATAATGTCCTTCGCTCCAGACAATGCATCTTCAGCAGAATGAACTTCTTTTTCTTCGTTTATGTAGGAAGCCGCTTCCGTTAGTGGATCATCATTTCTTTGCTCTAATAGCCATAAAGCTAACGGTTCGAGGCCTTTTTCTTTCGCAACTGTTGCTTTTGTTCTTCTCTTTTGTTTGTATGGACGATAAATATCTTCAAGGTCCTGGAGCTTTTGGGCTTTTGCAATTGCTGCCGATAATTCTTCAGTTAATTTTCCTTGTTCTTCTATTAAACGAAGGATCTCTTCTTTACGTGAAGCTAGATTTTGCAAATATGTCCATCGGTCCATAATGTCTTTGATCTGCACTTCATCTAAGCCACCCGTTAATTCTTTTCGATAACGTGCAATAAACGGGACCGTGTTTCCTTCTTCTAGTAGAGCGATAACCTGGTTAATTTGTTTTCCTTTTACGTTCAATTCGGATTCCATTGTTCTCAATGCTTGTTCACTAATAGGTTGTCCCAATAAGAACACTCCTTTTTCAATCAATTAGTACTATTATAAACCAAGGAAGTGGTGGCGTAAAAAAACAAAAAACACCACCCTACAAACTAATGAAGGTGATGTTTTACGAAATCAATTTTATTTGTCCGACGAGACAGGTTGCATCGTCATTAATATCTTGAGGCAATCCACTGATATAGAGAACCGATTCTTTTGGTGATATCATTTTCGTTAACAACGAACGGCTCTGTGTATGAATGTCCATACCATCCGAATAAAGCATCAGTGTTAACTCTTTTTCGAACTTAAAGTCTTGTACTTTAAATTTTTCAGGCTTTCCAGCGAGAAAACCAACTTTCGGCAAAGGGTGTATGGCTCTTTGTCTTTCAGCAGAGATCATAAAACGGATGTTACCAACCCCTGAATAAGTAGCGGTATGATTATGATAATCGACTTTAACAATGGCAATCACGGCACCACGAGTATGTCTTAGCCCTTCATTACAAAGATGCATTAATCCCTCGACAGTTTCATGATGATTTTGATCGATAATATCAGTAGCGGCCCCAGAAGCTTCTTTCGCCATCTTACCACTTCCTAGACCATCCGCTACTGCACATATCAAATAATCTTCCGTTTCTTTTACATAAAAACTATCTCCGCAAAGATCATTTCCCTTTTTCGGTTTTTGATAAGAGGAAACAGATGCTTTGCTAAACTGATAGTGTTCGATCATCTAAGAGCCTCCGAAGGTGATACACGCAACGCTTCTTTAAGTTTTTCAAGTGCTCGTCGCTGAAGTCGGGACACATGCATTTGAGAGATATCTAAACGTTCTCCCGTTTCCTTTTGGCTTAAATTCTCAAAATACGTACATTGAAGAATTTCGCGTTCACGTTCAGAAAGAACAGCAAAAGCTTTTTCCAAAAGCATTCTTTTATCAATCTGATCAAAACCAACATCGTTGGAACCAACTAGATCGAGTAATGTAACTGTGCTTCCTTCTTGATCTGCTTCAATGGAACTATCTACAGATAGAGCTTGATAACTTTTGCCCATCTCCATTGTCTCTAGAACTTCCTCTTCAGAAACTTCTAGGTACTCTGCGATTTCAAAAATTTTCGGTGATCTTTGTAAACGCGTAGTTAGTTCTTCAACTGCTTTCTTGATTCTAGGTCCAAGTTCCTTGATTCGACGAGGTACGTGAACACTCCATGTTTTATCACGGATAAAACGTTTAATTTCTCCGACGATGGTCGGAACAGCGAAAGATTCAAATGATCTTCCAAACGTTTTGTCGTACCTTCTAAAAGCCGCAAGCAATCCAATCATACCAACTTGTACTAAATCGTCATGAATGCTTTTGCCTTTAGAAAACTTCCGAGCTAGTGAATGAACTAAGTCTTGATACTGCAACACGAGGTTCGTCTGAATTTCTTCATTCTTTGGGTCTTGCTGCAGTTCATCGATCCAAGCATAGACTTGTTCTTTACTGTGAAGGCGCTGGTGAGATTCTGTCGACATGTTCCTCCACCTCATCTCTGTGAAGATACTTTGTCATCATTACAACGACACCGGCTTCACTGCTTATTTCTACCTTGTCCATTAATGTATCTATCAGAAAGAGGCCTAAACCTCCCTCATGCAGTTGATCAACTGATTTACCATCTACAGGGCCAAGATTTTTTGAGATAGATTCGACATCAAAGCTTTTTCCTTGGTCGACAACCGTAATTTCCATGCGGTCATCATATATATTACAGCCAATACGAACTTGGCCTTTATCTTCAGTATCGGAATAGGCATGATTAACAACGTTCGTTACAGCTTCTGATACTGCAATTTTGATATCTTCAATTTCGTCAAACGCAAAACCCATGCGGTTGGCCAGGCCAGAGATCGTTAACCTGACGACACCTACATAATCCGGTTTTGCAGGGACCTTCATTTCAATATAGTCGGACGCTGTTCTCATAGCGCCTCCCCCTTTACTCCACTTTCAATATCCATGACTTCCGTTAATCCAGTAATTTCAAAAATGCGTTTAACGCGTTCTGTCATGCCTCTTAATTTTAAAGAGCTATGATTTGCTTTAGAAGATTTTAAAGCTCCTACGAAAATACCAAGCCCTGTGCTATCCATGTATTCAATTCCAGAAAGATCTACGATTACGATGTTTCCTTCTTTCTCTGTTAATGGAAGCATTACTTCTTTTAACTTAGGAGCCGTATAAGCATCCACTTCTCCTGTAAGGTTTAACTCGTATGTTTCATTTATTTGATCTTGATTTATTTGCAAATTCATTTTATTTCCCCCCAAGCTTTGTATGGAACCATATAAGGTACCTTTACCCTAATCAAATACTGTTTAAACCAGTCGTTTTAAAATAATTAAAGTAAAATCATCTCTTAGCTCAAAGCCTTGAAGGCGATCAAGCTCCTGAAATACATTTTCAACAATCTTTTGTGAGGGCAGATCCATATACTTTCGAATAAGAGCAACGACTTCTTCTCTTTCGATGAACCCTTTGCTTGTTCTGCACTCGGTTACTCCATCTGAAAGAAGAATAACCATGTCTCCCACTTCTATCATCTTTTCGTAGGGATGGTAGGTGGTTGTTCTGGATACACCGAGAACTAGACCTTTTGCGATCAAGTCTTGAAACTCGTCTTCCTTTGCGTGATAGAAAAAGCCTGGTTCATGACCAGCACCCGCATAGTAAAACTTATGATTTTCAGGTTCATAAACCCCATGAAACATCGTGATGAACATGTTGCTATGAACATTTTGTTCAACGACACGGTTTAAGTTCTCTAAAAGAAGATGAGGTTTCATCTGTTCTTCAGGTAAACTGTCCATCGCATATTTAATCATAGACATACAGAGTGCAGCGGGTATGCCTTTACCTATAATATCTGCTACAGCGACACTTAAACTGTTGCCGCTCTTAACAAAATTATAATAATCACCGTTCATTTTTTTAGCAGGAACACTCACTACACCGATGTCCAGCTGATCAAACTCTGGCACATCACTGAGCAGTAACGTCTGCTGCATACTTGCGGCAACTTCAATCTCTGATTCAAGCTGTTGTTGCTTATCACGCAAACTTTGATGCTCTCGATAAGCAAAACCGTAGCCGATCATCGCTTCGAGCAGAAAGTCAAAAGAATCTCTCATTTCTTCAGACATATCTGGAAACAGCTCGTCCATCACTTGAATGTGCAAACTGACAAGATCTTCTGGTGAAATCTGCTGTTCTAATAACTTTCTGCTGAATTGTTGCCCTTTGTAGAGGGTCGTCTCTGTTTTGGCTTTTAGATAGACCGATAATAAATCTTGATAACGTTCCGTTAGTGCGTCTTTTGCGGTCAAGAGCTCTCCTCCTAACGAAGCCATTTAGTAGCTGATATCTCCGTCCCCACATCTACAGTGGATTCGATTGAGAATTCATCCATTAATCGCTTCACGCCTGGTAATCCAGCTCCTAATCCGCCAGAAGTAGTATATCCATCTTCCATAACTTTTCGGATCTCTCGAATTCCAGGACCATTATCTAAGGCTACGATTCGTAGTCCTTTTCTTCCTAATTGATCGATTGGTTCGATGCAAATCTTTCCTCGTCCTGCGTAAAGATAGATGTTACGGGCGAGTTCAGAAATGGCTGTTGTTATTCTTGCTTGGTCAACGTTTCCGAAACCGAGCTCTTTAGCCATGTTTCTTCCGAGTTGACGGGCACTTACGATGTCCCACTCGTTGCGTACTTCCACACAGGATTGGATGTCCATAATCATCCCTCCAGTTCCAGACGCAATTTATCAAGCCCCTGTTCTAAGTCAAGTGCTGTCGAAACTTCCCTCATTGAAATTCCAAGGTCAATTAGAGTAATAGCAACTGCTGGTTGTATTCCTGTTAATACAACTTGAGCTCCCATTAATTTTGACATCCTTACTACATCTCCAAGAACTTTAGCTATAAAGGAGTCGATCATGTCTACTGACGTTAGGTCAATAACCACTCCTTTCGCACCTGTATCGTGAATTTTATTAAGCAAGTCTTCTTGAAATTGAAGAGCTGTCTGATCATCCATTTCAACTTGAATAGTGATCAATAAATATTCGTGCAATTTTAAAATAGGAATTCTCATTTTTTTACTCTCACTCCCTATTTATTGCTAATTAACTGCTGATTTGTGATTTCAAGAGCGTTTTCCATACCCTTTTGAAGCGTACTCTTCGTTGGGAACAAACTAAGATCGATTCCTAAGCTTACGATCGTCTGTGCAATTTCAGGACGTATTCCTACTAGGATACACGTAGAACCTAATAAACGCACGGCATCTGCTGCTTGAATAATATGATGAGCAACCATCGTATCAACGACAGGTACACCCGTAATATCGATTAGCACCACTTCCGAGCGATACTTGATCACACCGTTTAGAAGGTTTTCCATAATCAACTTTGCACGTTCCGTATCAATCGAACCGATAAGAGGCATAACACTAATATTTTTGAAGACTGGAATCAATGGAGCAGAAAGCTCTAATAATGCCGTCTTTTGTACAGAAACAGTTCTTTCCCATATTTGAGAGGAGTTTTCGACAACACGATTAAGAATTGGATCTAACCAGCGATCGATCTCGCGGTAAACAGCGGCTACCTTCTCTTTATCGTTTTCTGTCTCTACTAAAAGATTAAGAACAACGCGGCGTGCCGCTTGAAGTCCTTGCGTTAAATAACTTAATGGTAAACCTGTATGAAGAACTTGATCAAAAAAATCATCAAGTGTTCCGTCTTTAGAAATATCATGAAAATTAATGTGCTTGATTAACATAGAAAAAAACTGTTGGTCCGTTTCTTCACTAAACTTCAAAGTCGTTCCAACAAGTTCTTTTTCTTTAAAAAGCTTAACTTCTTTAAGCCAATTATTTTTTAGGGTTTCTTGATTTTCATTAATCATCTGTACAATCAAGTTGTCCAATTTTTCTTGCACCCCCACTACATGTAGTCTCAATTTCTATTATTTCACTTCTGAATATATTGTGCAATGTTTACTCTTTTACTAACTTTGGATATATAACCCAAGATTCCAATTATTAAACATGTATTTTTTTACATAATATTTAAATAGTATTCGTATACTTGTTACCATTATAAGGGGTTGATTCCTTGTTATGCGGCAGGATGCACCAATAGGCAACTTAAAACTGAAAAAGTCACTTCTACTCAAATTCCAAACACTAAACCCCTAAAACTCTCATGAATCCTTAGCGCTTGAAAGGCAAACAGTACCTGTTCTTCCAGTTTTCCTTAATTAGATCTGTTGATAAAATAAAAAACCGCCAGACATCCCCGTCAGACAGTTTCCTAAATGATGTTATAAAATTAGAAATCAACCAGACCAGTACTGATCTGCAATGCGTCGTCTACCCTGCGCATCATGTCTTCATCCAGTTGTGTTATTTTATCTGTTAATCTTTGCTTGTCAATCGTCCTGATCTGTTCAAGCAAAATAACTGAATCCCGTTCAAAGCCGTATTTTTTCGAATCTATTTCAACATGTGTTGGAAGTTTTGCTTTCTGTATTTGAGCTGTAATTGCTGCTACGATAACAGTAGGGCTAAAACGGTTCCCGATATCATTCTGAATGATCAGTACAGGCCGAATCCCACCCTGTTCTGATCCAACTACCGGTGAAAGATCTGCAAAGTAAACGTCTCCGCGTTTGACTATCAAGGACTACACCCCGCTAACTAAGCGGTCCAAGGTATGATCGGCTTCCTCCTCTAACATAAATGCTTCTGAAGCAATCGTTAGATTGATCTTAGCCATTTCCATGTAACCCTGTTTCATCTCATCACGAAACTGACGCTTATTCTTCCGCTCACGAAGAAACATCTCAGTAGCTTGATGGATGAATTCGCTGCGGTCCAAATTCTCTTTCTTTATGACGCGATCTACCTCACTTAATAATTTCTGAGGAAGACTAATCACTATTCGTTTTGTGTTCAATTCGGACACAACATACACCTCCAGCGCAAAGCTATACTACGATCAAATTCCTTTTAACCACATTTAATCTTATCACTTCAATAATCCATTTGCAAAGCGATTTCAAAGTATTTATTCTACAAAATTTTCAATAGTCCTTCTAATATTCTGCTAAAAATTTAGAATTACATTCATATTTTCTAAAATTCGACCCTTTTTCGTATAAACTCTCGGCACTCGAGCAGAAATGAGGCACGGAATTTCATAATTTATCGTTTCTGCGATACGTGCGATCTCATCCATTTCTATTCTTTCCGCTTCCTGACTTCCTATTAAAGTGGCAACTTCACCAACATCTAATCTCTTTGGAAGTCTGACCATGCATTGATCCATACAGATCCTTCCGATAATCGGCATCCGTTCTCCCTTTATAAGCACCGAGACTCCTGGGGATAATCTTCTTTGCCATCCGTCTGCATATCCGATCGGTAACGTGCCTATCCACTCTTCTTTTGTTGCTGTATAAGTAGCTCCATAACTTACAGTATCCCCAGGCATCAATTTTTTAACATGAATGAGTCGGGAGTGAAGACTGAACGCCTCTTCTATGGAAAAAGGCAAGTCTTGTTTTAATTCGCTAGATGGTGCTAAACCATACATACTGATTCCGAGTCTAACGAGATTGAAAGGTCCTTCAACTTTTCTGAGAGCTGCTGCGCTGTTGGCGCTGTGAATGAATGTCGGATTTAATCCCCATGATCGCAGTGAGTCTATATATTTAATAAACCTCTTTCTCTGTTTTTCAAAAAGCTCTGATTCCCATTCATCGGCAGTTGCAAAATGAGTAAACACCCCTTCTGCTTCGAAAACAGGAGCTTGTTTGATGAAGTGCGCCACTTCTTGCAGCTCACTTTCTTCTCTAAATCCAACCCGCCCCATACCGGTGTCGATCTTCAGGTGAATCTTTATTTGATGTTTTGTTTCTTTTACATACGATTGTGCCTCAATTAGCCATTCTTTTTGGAAGACTGTAAGGCTTATTTCATTTTCTGCCGCAAGATTAGCATATTCCGGACGTACACGGTTCATAACCAAAATCGGCGCCGTGATTCCTTGTTTACGCAAAGCTAATGCTTCATCAAGCATCGCAACAGCTAGCCACTCAGCTCCTGATTTCACAGCCTCTTCTGCCACTTGAAGTGCTCCATGTCCGTACCCGTTCGCTTTTACAACAGCCATAATTTTTTGTTCAGGGAGATGTCTCTTAAAAGATTTTATATTTTGACTGATCTTATCTAGGTCGATTTCCGCCCAAGTGTCTCGATAATAATGATGTTTATCCATGATGTTGGCCTCCCTGGTTTAGATTACTGCCTTCTATTTTACCCTCTTACCGTCATTTATGTAAGCATCCTATCGCTTCAATCCATAAATATGTGTTTGAAATCCAAAAGTTTTGAGAGTTTATCCACGAGTTTTCTTTCTCAATCCAAAAGTTTTGCCATTTTATCCACGAGTTTTCTTTCTCAATCCAAAAGTTTTGCCATTTTATCCACGAGTCTACAATCCTCGACATTTTACAGAGGCGCTAAATCCAACATACCCGCCATCAAAATTAAAACAGGCTAGCGTCTTCGCCAGCCTGTTCTATCAATCCCTATATATAATGTAGAAATTATTTAATCGCCTCTCCGCTCACTGAGCGTGCAATCGCCATCAACTCTTCCTGACCGAGATTATTAGAGACGAGCAAATAATCTACACCGTTAAAATTCCATGTGATCGATTGATCTGTCATCGCCCCAACGGTAAAGCCCAGATCAACGGGTTCTCCACTCGACATCGTTAGGCGCGAAGCTGTTTCTACAGCTGTGTTCTTCTGCTGCATCAATGTAAATGACTTATCTTCATCCGCATAGTTCAATACTACTTTAGAGTCATCTGCCCCTTGTGCCACTTCTCTTTCATTTACGATGTTTAAGTTCGCTGTATAAGTTGGATACAGCACTTCGAACTCTTCTCCAGCACCTGAGAACGTAGGAACCTCAAATTGAGCACTACTCATGTTCGACTCCATATCGAAAGAGTTCTTATCAAATTTTGCATTGAATTTAACTTTTGAGAAATCCAGTCTGACGAGCTCTTTTTGGTCTTGATCCATAATTCGTACTTGTTGCGGATCAAGATCTTTGTTTAATGTGATCTCTTGCTGGTAGAGGTTTTTGTTTTGATAATTTGTTTTTGTATGGAAGACATAGCTTTTCTCTTTTGATTTAAACCCTCTGTCCGTATCATTCAAAATGTCCGAGATGAGAGATTGGAACAAATAAACTTGACTGTTGTTCTCTGGCCAGTCGCTTTGGAAACGGAAACTTTTATTCAGAGCTGGCGTAAGAACGAAAACTCCATCTTTGTTGCGCAGTATCATCTGGCTTTGATCTTTTTCAGCATTTTTTAAGCTGACTCGGTAAAAATCAGGCTTCTTATGCCAAATCTCTAAATCATATGTCAGTGGCTTTTCTCCTGTGCTCAATGTCATCTTGGCTTCCGCTTTGTAACCTGTCATGGATTCCATTCTTTCTTCTAATGAATCCAAAACATCGTTCTGGCTTTGTGCACCACATGCTGACAGAACCAACACGATCATGAACGCCGTCAACATCATTGACAGTGTTTTCTTCATTTTTTGCCATCCCCTTTGTCCCAAAGTAATTTCGACATTGAAGGGGGACCAACTCTCTGCACCTTGCAAAGGACTACCCCTTCTACCGCATTACAATATATGAGACAACCCTGGACAATATGCAGACTAGCTTGACGAGCTTTCTAAAACCACTTGTGCGATCGCGTATTCTTTCGTATGAGTGATAGAAAGATGACATAAATATGGATAAGGGGAAGTAAGAAACGGTTTACCCTTTTCATCTGATTTAATCTCCATGTCCTGCCATGAAAGTTCAGCGCCGATTCCAACACCGAGTGCTTTGGCCATTGCTTCTTTTGCGGCAAAACGCCCTGCAAGATATTCAAATCTTCTGTTGCCGTTTAAAGAGGAAAATCTTTTTTGTTCGAACGGTGTTAAAACCCGCTCTGTAAATCGAGGCTGGTGAGTAACAACCTGTTTGATTCGTTTTAGCTCGATCATATCAATGCCTGTTCCTACAATCATTTATATAAGCTCCTTTACAGCTATATCTTTCGCCCCATCTACCATCACATGGTAAACTTAAGGAAGATGAATGAGTATGTTTTAAAACTTTGGCTGTCTTGTAAACTTTGTTGCTCTTGTATGAAGTTGATTTCCGCTTCAGGTGCTTCGCTTTCCGCGGGGCAGGTATTAACTCCATTCAACGAAAAAACAGCCTACACTTTATATAAAAAGGGTGATACTATTCCATGTTTATAAGAGATGAAAGCTTTCAGACCTTTATCAGGCGTTATCCTATTGTTACTTTTTTAGTAGCTGCACACATTATCGTGTTTCTTCTTATTAATTTTACCCCTTTTTCTACCTCTTTGTATCATTTTATGGTCGGGTCTAATTATTACATCACCGCTGGAGAGTACTGGCGTTTATTCACCCCCATTGTTACACATGAGGCTGCAGGTCATCTGATCTTTAACTCGTTCTCGCTTGTCTTGTTCGGTCCTGCACTCGAAGGGATCCTTGGGAAAGTAAGATTTATCATCGGGTATCTTGGCGCTGGTTTGATCGCAAATATTGCTACGTTACTCTTGCTGCCACTTTCTTACGCACATATTGGTGCTTCAGGAGCTATCTTCGGTTTGTTCGGGATCTACGTTTATATGCTGTATAACCATCGTCAATATATCGACCAAGCCAACACACAGATTCTTCTTGTTGTGTTAGGAATCAGTCTAGTAACCACGTTCATGAATGCAAGGATCAACGTGATGGGTCACCTGTTCGGATTGATTGGTGGTGCGGCTCTTGCACCAATCATTTTTGCTTCTCTTCATCGCAAGAAAAAAAGATGGTAAACAAAAAGCACCTCATCACGCTTGAGGTGCTTTCCCTATTTGAAGATGATCGATCAATACATCTTTTAATGAAGTTTCAAAATAGACAGGCCAATCCACGTCTAGTGCAGTCAGCTGCCTAGCGTGCTTCGGCTTTACGCCGATAATTTTTACGGGTTTTCCGTTCATATATTGAAGCATGCGGAACAGTTCGCTTAACTTCTGAACGCCACCTTCATCAATTTCTCCTGTAGCAGAGAGATCAAAGAAGATTTCCTCAAATTGCCCTTCATACGCCGCTTTAAGAGCGTTCCCTGTAACGGTAATCATCTTGGTCTCGTTCACATCACCAAACAGAGGAACAAACGCCATCTTTTCAGAGATCGGTATGAATGGTCCAGACAATTCATCGAGCCGTTTCACCGCATCTTCTAACGCTTCCTTCTTCTCAAATAGTTCAAAATCTGTAGAAGATAGTCGCAGCCTTAGCTCTAAAAGCTTATCTTCAAGCCCCTGAACATGCTTTCCGATCGGGATAAAAACAATGTGAGCAAATTCACCTTCCCAACAAACAGAGATATCACAAAGCAAGAAAGGGTGATTCCTAGCCTTTATATTTGCTTCAAACGTTTTTTCTCCATCAAAAGGCATCATATACTTCATTAATTTGTTATGACTTTCTTCATCAAAACAGTCCCGAATCGTTTCAGTCTGTAAGTCCAACAACTCAATGGCTTTTAAGGATCTATTAAGAATAACTCCCTGTTTGTCTATCTTTACGTATGGTACGGGTAGGACACTGCTCATTTGTAGGCGTTAATCCTCTCTTCTGTATATTCATCCAGCCACTTTTCTACCTGTGGGAGATTTTTGATAATGATTCCTTGCTTATTAACATATGGTTCTA
Source organism: Fictibacillus nanhaiensis (assembly GCF_049537595.1). Classification (GTDB taxonomy): domain Bacteria; phylum Bacillota; class Bacilli; order Bacillales; family Fictibacillaceae; genus Fictibacillus; species Fictibacillus nanhaiensis_F. Next base: position 46,804 of record NZ_JBMULM010000007.1, on the reverse strand, counting down.
GATCGTATTTATCAGTTAGCCTTCCGCCTACTAAAATATCAGGTTTATTCGGCAATGCAGCCAGTGCACGCACATAATTTTTTAGCACCGGTAGATTATAAACGATGGAGACGGATAACCCGATGACTTCAGGCTTCCATTGCAATGCTGATTTCAATGCATATTCTAACGGAAGACTTGCTCCATAATATTTTGTTTCCCAGCCTTTTTCTTCAAAAAGGCTATTAATCATCTTAATTCCAAGATAATGCTGTTCTCCCTGCAAGCACAAAAACATTGCTTTCTTTTTATGCGTTGTTTCATCTGCTGATACTTGAAACAGCCTAGAAAGAACAAAGTCACAAACTCCTGTTGCTAGATGTTCATCAGCGACGGAAATCTCATTATTCTCCCATAGGTCTCCAATCATATACATTGCAGGAGTAAACAGGTCTCGAAACAAAACCATTCGATTTTGGTCTGGCTGCTGTTTGATGAAACGCAATGCCTCAGCATGATTTCCTTCTAAGAACAGACGAGCCAACTTTTCAGCTTCTGAAATAGCCATGGATGTGACCTCTCCTTTTTCTAGTGTGATTCCACTTTACTGTAAAGAACATCATTCGCTTGTTTTATATATTGAATATAAATACCGACACGGGTATTTTCAAACGTTTGCTTTTCCTGTTCTTCTAACAAAACTTCTATTATAAAATCAAAGTTATCCATTAAAAGCTGTGTACTCATCCCAAACTTTTGTAAGATACCATCTAACCAGATTGCATAATCGATAAAGAACGTGCTATTATCAAGTTCATATGCCGTCTCTAAGTGCTTAAAATGATGATGGTTATCTTCTATACACTTCGCTCTCCCCTTGTCACCATATCTTTCGACAAGAGAAGGATCTTTTTGGTAAATTTTCTCTGTTACTCTTTCTACCATAACATTTATGTTAAATTCCGTCATTTGGCAACCACCTTATATTGCTTTACCGTGGGTATGACAGCTGCTAATTCTTGATCTGGATATTTCTTTTCAAGATCATGAATCTTCTTAAATTCCTCACTTCTTACCCACTTTAGATAAGCGTCTTTTGAAGTAAAAATAAGTTGAACGGTCAACTCGCCTGCACGCTTATCGTTCTGAAGCAATAAAAAATCAACAAAACCATCGGCGTTATCTACTGATCTAGAACGGTTTTTATATATATTTATAACTTCGTCTGCTTTTTCATTTGGAACATCGAACGTAGAAAAGACGGTATACATGAAACATCACCTCTTGGATGTATTTAAATCACAAAATGTTTATCTCATAAAAAATTCAATAAAGACTCTATTTTTCCTGCTAGCTATTTCGACTAACAACATCTTTTAAATTGAACCACCCATATTACAGGAAAAAAGTGTAGAAGTCGAATCTAAGTGAAAATATCTGGCAGAAAGAAAAGCATTTTAATTATCAAAAGTTTGATTTAATAAGCTTTTACCACAGAAAAAAGGATAGAACTCCCTTTTAGAGCTCTATCCTTTATTTTAGTAAAGATCAAACATATTCTCATCATGACTGGTCTGTTTTAGATAAGTGAACAGCTGCCCACGGTGATGATAGCTATGCGTCACGATTTCCACTAGCCATCTTGCTTGCGTAGCACCTTTCTCAGCATAAAACGCCTTCGTTTCTTTCTTAAGAAAATCTTCTTCGGAAAGAGATAAAAAATATGACTTTGTTAGATGATACCCTTCTTCTAATACATGAGTTAATTCTGTAACATTTTCTGCTGATAACTTCTTTTCAAGCTGACGAATTTCTTGCTCTGATTTTTCCTGTAAAATCGCTAAGTCGATATGTGGAATCTGAACCAAATGATTGGCTAGTTCTAAAAAAGAACGCATGTTTTCAACAGGTCGATAATCGTAAATAGAAGGATTTGCTTTTTTTAATAATCCATTAGTCGTTCGAACCACAACATACAATTCTTCGAGTAACGTCTCTGTTAAGGAAGCCGTTGCATTCATCTATTCTTTCCTCCTGGTATGTATATTGATTACCTGTATTATCTTCTTCGTCTCAGCCGTTTTTTCCTCCGTTTAATCCAGAAGCAATCTCCTGATGCACGGAGTTAACAATCAAAATATTTTCCGAGTGGTCTTCACAGATTAAAAGCATGTCGTAATAAGCACGAACAAATACTTCTACGATAAATGGATCATACATTTTTCCTGAATGATTCTCGATCTCTTTCTTTGCTTCCCAAGGCGTCATTCCCTGACGATATGCACGGTTACTCGTCATCGCATCAAAAGAATCAGCGACTGCTAAGATACGAGAATAGATCGGTATATCTCTTCCTTTTAAACCGTGTGGATAGCCTAGACCATCAAACCTTTCATGATGATGCAGAATACCTGTTAGAACTCGGTCCGAATATCCGAAAGATTTGGCTAGCATCATCCCATCAACAGGATGTTTTTTCATAATTTCGTACTCTTCTTGAGTTAGTTTTCCGTTTTTTAACAAAACAGCATCTGGTGTTGAGATCTTCCCGATATCATGAATGAGAGCTGTCAACTCAAGCTCTTCTCGTTCTACATTTTTGAATTGGCCATGTTTAGCAAGAATCATGGCATAAAGTGCCACTCGCTTTGAATGTCCTTGTGTATAAACGTCTTTCGCTTCAACTGCTAACGAGAATGCTTTCACACCTTGCTGAATCGCTTCTTTTTCTGTAACTGATCGATAAACAATTCTCTGCGCCATGAACAAAAGGGAACAGAAAATCACATAAATTGAGATAAATGCTACATAGTCTTTCAATGGTTCGTTCGATAGCAGGAGGTAGGATGCTAATCCACCTATGCTTGAAACATAATAAAGCCGCTTATCATTTAAAAGAAGAGCAGATACAGGCAAAAAGAAGTATGCAGCCTGCACGATCGGATATGTAACGAAAAAGTAGGAAATAGAAACGATATAGATGCTGCACAAAACAAAAGTCAATTTTGTATATTGTTCTTGTATACGGTTGACTCCCCAAGCAGGAAGAAAACCAATTAAAAATAAAAAAATAAAGATGTAGAAACTTTCTAATGGTTCTATAAAAAAATGATGGAGAGCCTGTATGAAGGCACTCCCCACAATAAATAGCTGAGCTAGCTGTATATTACGTATCATGAATGAAACTCCAATTGTCGAATTTTGTAATTTAATGTAATTATATACTATAAAAACTTTTTATCCTATAGTTTGATGGAATTTAAAAGATGTTTGCATAGCTCACTCTATTTTTAACAAAAAAAAAACCGCCTATTGACGGTTTTATTTCACATAACTGCGTGCAACTTGTCTCATTTTTTTATGTTTGTGTTTTTGACTTCTCATTCTTAAGATCACAAGGAATGCGAGCAAGAGCAGCAGTCCACTATAAAGAAAGATACCTGCCTTCACAACAGATTGCATGAACGTCGAATCTACGGTTTCAACTGATTTATTATCGACCGTTGCGGAAGCTTCTTTTTCCTTTTCCTTCTCTTTAAACAATGTATGTGAGAGTAACACATGTCCCGAAGAATCTTTTAGTTGAAGCTCTCCATCTGAACTCACTTCTTGAACCGGTTCTTCTCCTTTTGGCAAAGTAACGGCCAAATCTTCTTTTAGCGGATAAGTCTTTCCGTTTAACGCTTCTATCTTTGTACCAGCAGACAATGTTTGTCTTTCAAAGTTCGCAAATCCATAATCTCCAAGTGCCATCGTATCCCAATAAGCTGTTCGACTTGTAGGAGCTTTCATTGTTACGATGATCACATCCAAATTATCGCGCGAAACTGCCGTAACTAAAGTGTGTTTAGATTCATCTACATATCCATTCTTCACACCAATCGTACCAGGATAATCCCACAAGAGCTGATGGTGATTTCTTAACGTTGTCTCCCAGCCTTCTCCGACCCAAGGCAACTCTTTCGTTGATACGATTTCTCGAAATTCTTCATTTCGCATCGCGTATTGAGTAATCTTCGCCATATCTTCGGCTGTTGTATAATGTTCTTCATCAAAAAGTCCGTTCGGATTAACAAAATGAGTGTTGTCTGCTCCCACTTTTTTTGCAAACTCGTTCATTTGGTCTGCGAATGTATCTACATCACCTGCCAAATATTCTGCAATCGCAACAGCTGCATCATTACCAGAGTTGATCAAAAGGCCTTGAACAAGCTTTTTCAAAGGCACTTGCTCGTCTTCCATCAAGTAGACACGCGTCCCCTCAGCTCTCACAGCGTCACTGCTCACGACAACAGAATCATCCAACTTGCCTGATTCTATAGCCAGAATCCCTGTAATGATTTTCGTAATACTTGCTGGATACATTTGTTCTGAGCTATTTTTTTGATATAAAATATCCCCTGTTTTCGCATCAATCATTACAGCGCTTTCGCTTTTAATTTCTGGTGTGTTCTCCCCCGTCGCTTGAACAAACTGTGTGTTTACAAGCATAACCAGTGAAAAAACAAGAATTAGGCTAAGTTTTTTCATTTATTTCCGCTCCCGTTAGTCATTTAATCTTCATATCTCTTCGCTGTTAGTTTCGGTTCTTTTATGGTTGAAATCAAAATGAAATCTAGTAATATTCGCCATAAAAAAACAGGCGTTTTATCAATTACTACCGTTCGACAAAATCCGCCTGTTTCCTTTTATATATCGTTCATATTTTTAATTCTTTTAGTCAAAATGTTTTCTGCTTTTCTTTCCTCTTAATAAATCTCCCGTCCACCCTTTCATTTTTAACCAGATATAAACACCTATTGTAGAACCAACAATTAATAGCATGGCATAAAGATAACCAAGCTTCCAATCAAGCTCAGGCATGTTCTTAAAGTTCATACCCCAGATCGCACCGAGGCCCATTGCAGGAGTGAAAATGACTGTAAATACGGTCAAAGTCTTCATGATTTCATTTCCCCGATGTGAGGAAAGAACTTCCTCCAGGTTTAACAAAGTATCGATATCCTGTCTGTAATGGGAGAGGAGCGAAGTTGTTCGGTGGATTCTAGTTTCAATTCGCTTATATGCACGTGTTTCCGTGATTTCATCTAGAAAAGCTTCCTTAATGGCCATCTGCGTTTCATGAACCGGAAGTGTTAAGTCACTCCAGTTGATCAGCTCGATCCGTCGATCATAGATACTGTTTAATAAATTCGTATGATTATTTCTTTGGACATCACGTTGAAGCTCCTTGAGCTTCACTTCTAATGAATCAATACCATCCAAGAAATAATTGATTAGTTCACCGAGTAATATGATAAAGCCTTCTACAGGTGTCTTTTCTTCCAAAATTAAATGATCACAAGCTTCACGGTTTTCCCCTTGGATACGTGCAAGATCTAATCCGACTGTGATTAAAGATTTCGGACGTATATAAAAGTGAAACACTTCAAAATCAGATTGATTCTCCGGATCTTGTTTATACGTAAGCGATCCGCGAACAATTTGATCACCGTCACTGTCTCTTTCAATTCTTAAGTAGTTAACCTTATCTTCTTTAATGTTACTCAGCCAATTTTTGCAGCCTTTCGTATCTGCAATCAAGTCATGAATTGTTTCTTCGTGGCATTCATGACGATGCCACTTCCAACCATAGACACTTGTTTCTTCCATAGAATTATCCATCCTTTATATAATGATCGTGTCAGATAACGTTATATTCTTTTGCACCCTGTTTTCTTAACCATTTTAATAAGAATTGCATGATATCTGGTTGACTCTGATAATCTTTATGCTTGGAATAAATCCAGATGTAACCCTTCTTTTCTGTTTCCTGTACCTTTAATAAAGCGATTGCCACCATTTTGTGTTCTTCTTCAACGATCACAACGGCAGTATCATTACGATCCTCTAAATATGAAGAGAGTTTCTTCTGATATTCCGGAACGTCACTACACCATTCCAACAAACGGTTAAGATCTTCCTTTTCTGCGAATATCGGTTTCACTGCCATCCTCCTCAATTAGAGTTCCCTTATAAAAATAGGAACAAACCCTAGATTATTTTTTCTGATGGAGATAAATAGCTTTGTAAAAGCTCTCGGTCTTCTGGAAAGGATAAGGTTAGCGTCTCTAACTCTTTCAAGGATACCCACCTTATATCGTGAATTAAACCATCCGGATCTTGGATGACAGAAGAACCGCTCACCAACTCTGTTAAGAAATAGTGGACTTTAAAATGAATGTTCTGTGAGATTCCTTCTTTAATATGTAGTTTTTCATTAACCTTTACGACATAACCTGTTTCTTCCCACACTTCACGCATGCCGCATTCTTCAAGACTCTCATTGCCCTCTCTGCCTCCAGAAGGAATACTCCACTTCTTTTCCTCATCGGCAGTTCCTTGTAGAACCATTAATAATTTCCCCTCGTTCACACAAATACAGCTGGCGCCTTCCCACTTCATTAGCCATTCCCCCTTTACAGCTATTTTCTGGACATGAAAAAAAAGTCCTGCACTTAAGGCACAGGACTTTTCTACAATTAAATGACTTTAAATTTTAAAGCTAGATGACTTGTGTTTGATCGGCAACTTTTTGAGTATTCACGATTCTGCATTTACAATGATCCCACGTGTAAAGCGTTTTACTGTTTTGTTCTAATAAAGAAAGAGAATCATCCGTACATTCTACGATCTTTGAATGAGGAATATCATGCTCCTTTTGTTCACCAGTCTTCATATCAATGTATACGATTCGTTCGCTCTTTCCCGTTGCAAGATCCAATTCGTAGACTAAAAGCTGATCGTCTACTTGATATAGAGCACGTGGGGAAATGGATAGCTTGTATTCTGTAACCACTTTATCTTTGTCATTCATCACCATGATCTTCTTTGGATCTCCGTTAAGAACCGGCGCTCCTGAAACGTATACAAGACCTTCATGACATAAAATATCAGTAGGTGCCATGTTGCTTCCTAGATTTATACGCTTTTTCTTATCGTTGCGGATGATGTAGAGAACCGCCTGATCTTCTTCAACAATATATGAAGAAATATAGAGGACATCTTGGTTCATCTCAACTTCCCAAAGAAACCCATTCACTTTCCACTCTTTTACTAATTCTGGTTCATCTTTAGAAAAAATTAAGACTGAGCCTTTTGAACCATCACCCTCACAAGCGACTACAACACTCGATTCGAATTCGTAAAAATTGGGTTGTCCCTTAATAACCTGAGATTTTAAACAGCCGTTTTTATGGTCAAAGATGAAGAGCTTGTGGTCTCTTGACTGATCATCTACCTTTTTGGAGAACCAGTAATTCTTCTGTTTGTCCATGAATACTTCGGAGTAGGCAAAATCGCCTTCCTCATTTCTTACTATACTTCCGGCCACTTCAGGATCACGTGAGACATACAGCGATTGATTCTTCTCTGCAGTTCGTGATGATAATTGATACATTTTAGCCATAGTACTCTCTCCCTTCAAATTTGACGCCGGCTCCGTGCTGACATAGGATTTATGTAAAACGTTCTTTTCAAAATTATCAATTTCTAGCAAAAACTTTGTATTTTCTGTTATATTTATCTTATCAGACATTCCATTTATTCTGTATTGGGAAAAATAGTAGGATAGATACTTGTTTAGTGGGGGTTCTGCATGACAATTTTCCCAAGTTCTGAAAGGGGGATTTTATGGTCGGTCAACGAATAAGATATTATAGAAAAACCAAAGGCCTAACCCAGGAAGAACTGGCACAGGGAATTTGCTCTGTTTCCTACTTGAGTAAGATTGAGAAAGGGGACGCCAAATCAAGCGAAGAAGTCATTAATCTGCTTTGTGAACGTCTAGGTATTTCGCCGGAGGAAGTAGACGAAAGTAAGATTCTTGAGATGTTGAATGAGTGGAATATGATGATGTCCGATCGCATGTTTAAAGAGGCAGAAGAATATTACCCATTAATTTCTGAAAAAATGATTACAGTTACTGATCCAAGTCTTCGGTTAAGATTTGAATTATTTCACTCTAGATACTTAATGGTACTTGAACCTCCTCTTTTAGATGAAACAAAATTAAAACTCGACAGCATTTCAGGATTATTTGATCATCTTTCAAATGATTTAAAGTTTTATTATTATATGTTCTGGGGAATGTACCATAATTTCAATAAAAAGTATAATGAAGCTCTTAAATATCTTCATCAAGCAGAAAAACAGTTTAATCAAACTTCCAATATAAAAGATTCTGAAGCTGCTGTAATATATTATCTCCTAGCTTTAACATATAACTTCTTAATGAGGATTACATCTGTTACGACTTATTCTTATAAAGCTCTTACAATTTTTGATAGAGAGTATAATTATAGTAGAAGTGCAGATTGTCAGATTTTACTTGGTATAAGCTATCGACGTGCTAAACACTATGACTTAGCAGAATTTCATTTAAAGCAGGCACTAAAATACTCCACAACGTTTAATGATGATACCTTAAGTGGAATTATATACCATAATTTAGGATACGTTGCATGCTGTGAAATGGATCATTTGAAGGCAATTAATAGATTAGAAAAAAGCTTAAATCATAAAGAAAGTCAAAATCCACAGAACATAGCAAATACAATATATCTTTTAGCAGTGGAACACTATGAACTAGGTAAATATGATAAAGCTAAAAACTTAGTTCAAAAGGGCTTACAATATATAGATGAAAAACATGAAATTTACTACCATTTGATAATAGTTAGATTTAAGATTAACAAGATTAACAATGACGAGTTTGTCCAATACTTACGCAAAAAAGCAATACCTTTTTTTGAACAAAAAGGTATTTGGGAGTATGTAGCCACTTATTCTGAACTGTTAGCAGATATCTACTTTGAACAAAGTCATTATAAAAAAGCTAGTGAATACTATCGAGTTGCGAATAATGCAAGGAAGAATATATTTTAATAGGAGGGTAGATTACAAATGAAAAAAATGGGATATTTATTATTTATTGTAGGTTTTTGTGGCATTACTATTTTTGGCATTAATAATCATTCAGCCGTTGATAATAGCCCTGGGATTAAAAAAATAGCTGTTGATAATAGTCCTGGTATTAAAAGTTTAAAACTCACAGGTGTTGACAATAGCCCTGGCATTAAAAGTTTAAAACTTACAGGTGTTGACAATAGTCCTGGTATTAAAAGTTTAAAACTTACAGGCGTTGATAATAGTCCTGGTATAAAATCTCTTACGATGCGCTCATAATAAAAAACCCAGTCTATAGACTGGGTTTTTTATGCCCTGATCAACACCTTCGTCCCAATAGGCACAATCTGCGATAATTCTAAAACATGATTATTTTGCATCCGCACACATCCCTTGGATACGTTTTTGCCGATGGATGATGGTGTATCTGTGCCATGTATGCCGTAATGTGGACGTGAGAGTCCCATCCACATGACTCCAAACGGTCCGCCTGGATTCGGTGCTTTATTGATTATGGTATAGGTTCCGGTCGGTGTAGGTGTTAGCATTTTCCCGACACCTATCGGATAGCGTTTGATTACTCTCCCATCTTTTACGAGGGCTAGTCTTTTTCTTGTTGTTGAAATATAGATCTCATAAGGCATCATCATACCTCCCGCTTTAGCTTATGCAGGACAAATTGGAAATGACTCTATTTCGATGCCTTAAAGCATTGTTCACTATGTGAGGCTTGTATTCTCCCTGTAGCTTCTAAAAAGCTTTCTGCCGTTGTTAAACCTACGTGCTTGAATGTCTTTCTCAACACTTTTTGTTTTTCCTCTGTTTCCGGTGGCAGTTGTTTTAAAAACGCTTCGAAACTGCCAAACTTCTTTACAAGTTCGTGGACTCTCTTTGCGTTTTCAATCGTCGCTTCAATCTTTTTTCTATGCCTAACGATCCCAGCATCCTCTAGTAAACCTTCGACCTCTTTTTCACCAAACTGCATGACCTTTTCTATCTCAAACTGTGAAAACGCATTTCTAAAGTTCTCTCTTTTGTGAAGAATGGTCTTCCAGCTTAAACCAGATTGAAATAGTTCTAGTGTTAAACACTCGAACAATGCATTGTCTCCCGCTACATACTGACCCCATTCGTTATCATGATACTGTTGCAGCATCTCACTTTCTTCACTCCACTTGCATCGGTTCATCTGACATACTCCTTTTAAAAAAATAAAAAGCGCAGCCTGGCTGCACTTTTGTTATTGAGTTGCACGCATTTCTGAAAATGGATAGATGACGACTTCTGAACGTCCCTCAATTGCTTTCGTTTCGATCAAACCTAATCCGTTTCGTGAATCCATACTATTAAGACGGTTGTCCCCCATTACGAAAACTTTCCCTTTTGGAACTTTAAGTGGTCCAAAGTCTTCTGTAAGATACACCCCTAAACTTTTCGCTTCCGATTTGTTTTCCTGTAGATAAGATTCTTTCACTTTTTTATTATTAACATAGAGGTCGTCACTCTTCATTTGAATAATGTCCCCTTCTAAACCTATCACTCGTTTTACATACCGCTTATCGTCACCTTTAATAATTACGATATCGCCTTTTTGTGGCTCAGAAAACGCATAAACGATTTTATTAACATAAAGTTTTTCTTGATCATGAAGAGTAGGTGACATAGATGCACCTTCTACCATATATGGAGCAAAGAAATAGGCTTTTGTGATAAATACAAAGACTAAAGCGAAGCCGATCGCTTTTAGCCAGCTTACCCATTCATTTTTTTGCTTTGTTTCTTTTTCTTGTTCTATCATATCTTCATTCACCTCGGCGCAACGATTTCAATTTTTAATCGATCTGGATCTTCAAAGAATAAAGCATAATGATTTTCTCCACCTGCAAAAGGAAACTTGTCCTCGTATAAAAAGGAAATATTTTTCTTCTTTAATTGTACACGAAGGTGCTCTATTTGCGCACGTGATTTAGCCCAAAAGGCCAGGTGATTAAGTCCTGAACGCTTTCGGTGAAAAGGTATATCCTTATATAATTCTTCTGTTTGTACAAAAACAAGATACGAAGATTCTATTTTATAGCTAAAACCTTTTTCCCACTCTTGAAAAAGAGAAAAGCCTAACTCTGGCAGTAGCCATTCATAAAACCCCTTCGTTTTCCTTAGATTTTGTACGTTCATTTCGATATGATGAAAGCCTTGTGTTGATGTCATGATTTCTCCTATTTACCCTCTACTTAAAAAAAGGTACTCTATCACTTTTAATCTTTCGTGAAATAGCCTACAATGGTAAAGATTTCCGTTTCACTACAGGAGGGTTATACATATGAACGCTAAAACAAAACACGCAGCAATCTTCCTGGCTATTTCTTTGCTTTGGTTGAAAACATATATTGTTTATAAAGTTTCATTTACGCTGCCTATCGATCATTTCCTGCAAGAAATTTTATTATTTTTAAATCCTTTAAGTTTTCTCGTACTCTATTTTTGTTTAGCTAACCTTGCTTCACCTGCTAAAAGAAGACGAATCATCTTATGGCTTTCCTTTATTTATAGCTTTATCTTGTATGCGAACGTCGTCTATTATCGATTCTTTACCGATTTCCTTACGATCCCAGTATTGTTTCAAACAAAGAATGTTGGTGATATCGGGAACAGTGTTTATGAACTGATCTATATCACAGACATTTTCTTTTTTGTTGATTTGTTTTTACTGGCTTATCTATTAAAACAGACGAGATGGAAGTCTGATCATCTATTAAAACCCGTGGACCGGAAAAAATTATTTTTATGCGGTATTGCTATTTTATCTGTTCATTTAATCCTTGCAGAAATAAACCGGCCTCAGCTTTTAACTCGTACTTTTGACAGAGAAATTCTTGTGAAGAGCTTAGGAACCTTCAATTACCATCTCTACGACATCATGCTTCAATCAAAGTCTTCTATGCAAAAAGCACTAGCAAGCAACATGGATGCAGAGGAAATTCTCCGGAATGTAAAAAAAGAAACCGTTAATAATCCTGAGCTCTATGGGATTGCCAAAGGAAAAAACTTAATCATGGTATCTCTCGAATCTACTCAAAATTTTGTACTGAATTACGAAATTAACGGTGAAGAAGTGACCCCTTTTTTAAACGAACTTGCTAAATCTAGCTATTATTTTAATAACTTCTATCATCAAACAGGTCAGGGAAAGACATCCGATTCTGAGTTTTTAATCGATAATTCCTTGTATCCACTGCCAAGGGGTGCAGTTTTTCAAACCCATCCATTGAACGAATACAACGCGATGCCTGAAATCTTAAAATCAAACGGTTATTATTCAGCCGTTTTTCACGGTAACAATAAAAGCTTTTGGAACCGGGATGTTATCTATAAAACAATGGGCTATGACAAGTTTTATAGTGAGGAATATTATAACGTTACGAACGAAAACTCGATAAACTATGGACTTAAAGATATACCTTTCTTTGAGCAATCCACGCCATATTTAAAGAAGCTTCCTCAGCCTTTCTATGCTCGATTTATTACCTTGACGAACCATCATCCTTATTTGATCAATGAAAAGGAACAGTGGATCGAGCCCTACCCTGTAGAAGATGGAACGGTTAGCCGCTATTTTACAACCGTTCGTTACGCGGACGAAGCATTGCGCCAGTTTTTTGAAGAACTGAAGAGCTCTGGATTATATGAGAATTCAGTGGTCGTCGTATACGGAGACCATTACGGGATATCAGAACGCCATCAAGAAGCGATGGCAGATGTATTGAGCAAAGCAACGCTTACTGCTTACAATCAAGTGGAGCTGCAGCAAGTACCCTTATTCGTTCATGTCCCAGGAAAAAAAGGCAAGCAGATTGATACGGTCGGTGGACAGATCGATCTAAAGCCTACGCTGCTTCATTTGCTCGGAATTGAATCAAAGGATGACGTTCATTTTGGAACGGATCTATTTTCAAAAGAACATCATGAATTAACCGTTCTCCGTAACGGCTCATTCGTCACAGAAGACTATATTTATACAAATGAGACGTGTTATGTAAAACCTTTCGGAGCACCTGTAGAAGAGGAAAAATGTAAGCCTTATATCGAACAGGCAAAAGAGGAACTCGATCAATCAGATCGAATCATCTATGGTGATTTGCTGCGATTTTTAAAATAATTATAGCCCCCTCGTGAGGGGCTATGTTCTTTTGCATCATTTAAAACCTTCTTTTGCTTCTTTTGATATTCTAATTATGGAGCTGAGTCCTAAGATCAAACATGAAATAAAAAATATGCTATTCCACTCACCTATGAAGATTAAGTAAAATATGCCTAACAAAGCAGTTAAAATAATTACACAATCTAAAATAAAACCAAGCTTCACACTCATTTCCTTAACCTCCTAAGTCTTTTTGCAAAGAAGCAGTCTTATTTAGATAATTTGTTGAAGGTGGAGATATGTTGAAATCTCTTTTTGCTTATTTTACAGATATTCATGGTAATTTGGATGCACTTCAAGCTGTTATTGATGACGCTACACGTATGGGGATCTCTCGTTTTATTAGCGGTGGTGACATGATTGGAATCGGTCCTTTTACAAACGAGGTGCTTGAGCGGTTATGTAATCTGCCGTCTATTATGATGGTTACGGGAAATCATGATGAAGCGATTTTGGCGTTAAAATATGGTTTGCCACACCCTAAGAGTCACAGTCATGCGAGGCAACATCATCAATGGATCGCTGACCAGCTAACTGATACAAATGTTGATACTTTGAGCACACTTCCACGAGAGCTGACAATTGAGGAAGATGGTTTCAACTTTCTCATCACACACTACCCTTTTAAACAAGGAAAAAAAGAATCTCCAATATCTGAAGATCCCTTTATGCCGATTATAAGTGAGCCAGATTCTAATGCAATGAAAGAACTTTTCAAAGATTCACTAACCTATAATTTTATAGGATTTGGTCATCATCATATCCTTCATGACTTTAAAGTAAAACAAACGCATATCGTGAATCCAGGTGCACTAGGTTGTAATAAAGTAGCTGAAGCACGCTATGCTATTGTCTACAAGACGGATGAACAGGAACTTAGTATTGAATATAAATCGGTACCGTACGACCAGACTCGTTTATTTAAAGCATATAAAGAACTTAAAGTTCCGGATGGTCCATTTCTGATGAAAGCTTTTCATAAATAAGGGTTTAGCTCTTTTTTTGCAGTGTATTTTTAAAAAGGCTAATTTATTTTGTTTCATTCCATTCATCTAATGTCATCATATTAAATTCCTCTTCGAAATCCAGTCTTAACGGGGCAATTAACTCAATGCTATTTCCATCTGGATCTTTGAAGTAAACGGCTGCGTGAGCTTGTGGGTTATTAGGTAACACTAAAGGTTGTTTTTCAGGCGGAAATCCAAAATTAGTAGAGACTTCTATATCTCTTTCTTCTAACCATTTCTTAATGTTTAACATATTATCTCTATCAATCTGAAACGCGATATGTCTTAATGATGGGTGATAAGGGGTGTTAACCTTTTCAGTTTCCCATAATCCCAACCAACTTCTCCCTTTTTCAATCCAGAAAAACACTAGATTTTCTTGTTGATAAGCGATTTCTAAATCTAGTTTTTTATAAAACTCAATAGATTTCTTAAGATTACTGACAGGCAAATGTGCTTCGTAAAGCCCTTTAATCATTTGATTTCTCCTTTTATTCTGTTCTTTATATTTTTTTCTATTATTTAGGGTGACAATCTATATTAGTGAGGAATCCTCGTCTGTATAAATTCAATCTCTTCTCCATCTGGACCTTCGTAAAAAACCGTTCTCCAACCGTTCGGAAGTTCATACGGTCCTTCTGTTAAAAAGATCTCCTTTTGAGATAGTTCCTTTATTTTTTTCGTCACAGAAGTCACGCTGAATGCGATATGGCTGCAAGCTGCATGACTCCCTGAATTAGGCATCAATTCAAGCTGATATCCTTTCCCTATTAAAAATATGAGCTCTGTATCGTTCCACATGAAACGTTCTTTCTTTTCAATAAGAAGAATCTTTTCATAGAATTCACAAGACGTTTTCATATCATTTACATACAGCCCGATATGATGCAGCATCTGATTCACCTACTTACAGAATTAGATTCATATCGCCAAACTCGTGCCAGAGGTAGCGCTTTTGAATCGCATCATTGTAAGCTTTATATAACTTGGATCGGTCTACGAATGCAGAGAGCAGTTGCAGATGACTCGCCTCCGGTTCATGCATTCCTGTAATCAACCCATCACATACGGCCAGTTTCGTATTTTCAGTAATATATAGATTCGTCCATCCATTAGCCGCCTGGACCCTTCCGCTTTGCTGTGCTACTGTCTCTAGCGTTCTTACAACTGTTGTACCAACTGCGATCACACGACCTCCATTGTTTTTCGTTTCAGAAATGAGGTCAGCCGTTTCATTCGGTATATGATAGTTTTCAAAGTTTTTGTCCGGTCCTTTATACCACTTATCATCCAGCAAATAACTTAGCCCCGTATGAAGCGTAACATAAGCAATCCTAACGCCTTTTTTCTGAAGCCGAAACAGAAGCTCCCAACTGAAAGCCCTTCCAGCAGAGGGCATCTCAACAGACCCTGGAATGGTAGCAAAAACCGTTTGATAGTAATCCAAATTCCAAGGCTTCTGAATGTATTCGTACCTGACAGGCTCTCCTAGATCATAGATTTGGTTAAAAAGCGAAGAGCAGCATAGATTGAATGCTAAAGATACAAAAGGTGTATCTTCTGACTGTTCAATAATAGTAGCCGTTAATGTCGGCGAAAAACGGATGATATCACCTTCTTTTACAGTTCCGCTAACGGGAAGTGCTTCCCAAGTCGATTCATTCTTTCTGTGAGCCAGCCGGATCTCTACCTCAGTGGCATCTGCTTCTATTCGACTCTTTAAAACGGCTGGAACTGTTCGGCTTGCGTTAAGTACGAGCAAGTCACCTTTTTTTAAATACCTATCTAGTTGATAGAACTGAGTGTGATTGGTCATTCCAGTGTCTTTATCGAGCACCATCATTTTTACATAATCTCTGCGTAATCCTCTTCGTTCTGGTGGTTCTTTTGCGTTTAGTTCATCTGGAACCTCAAACTTCATCGCTGTTTCCATTAAAACTCACTCCCCTCAAGCTGAAACGTCTGTGCTTCTAATCGCTTTCCGGTAATGAGTGAGGATGCATCTGATGCCAAGTATCCAAAAACAGCCGTAAGGTCCTCAGGTTTTGCAAGCTCATAATCACAGTCTGGTACAGCACGTGCATGCATTTCAGTATCCATCTCGCCAGGATCAACCATGTTCACACGTACACCAGATTCACTTACTTCGTCTGCCCACGTTTCTGTTAGCCCTTCAAGTGCAAATTTTGAGATGCCATATGCTCCCCATCCCGCATAACCAGTTGCACCTGCCTCTGATGTGATATTAATGATGCTTCCTTGCTGTTTTTGAAGCATGATCGGTAAGACTCTTCTAGTTACTAAGAATGGTCCGATCGTGTTAACACGTAGAACTTCTTCAAAATCTTGCTCAGGATAATCAAGCAAATAAGGAATCGGGCTAGGACCAATGATGGATGCATTGTTGATCAACACATCTATTGCTCCAAAATGCTCTTCAGTCAGTGCTACGAATCGTTCTACATCTTTTGGCTTTGACATATCTGCTTCTATTGCGAGAACGTTTGCTCCAAGCTGAATCGCTTCATTCTTCACACTTTGAAGGGCACCTTCGTTTCTTGCACATATCGCCAAGTGATATCCTTCCCGGGCAAAATATAGGGAAAGCGCTTTACCTAGTCCTTTTGAAGCTCCTGTGATCATGATTACTTTTTTCATTTCGTGTTCCTCCTGAGTTTATAATTTATACTTTTTATACATTTATGTTTACTAAGTATTTTTATTATAGTTACACTTCTTTTCATTCGTCAATGAAAAAGTTTTCAAATTTTTCGACAAATTTCCCGGAAAATAAAAAAACCTCTGCGATAGCAAAGGTTTTACTTAAGGCGAAAAGATGCTCCGTCTAGTATTTCAACGTCGTTTCTCTCTTTTATTTCCCTCATAAGCTGAAAAAGGGCTAAATCTTTTTTCTTCGATTCAATCATACAATCGATTTCTTCCACACTACCTTTTACTTCTTTCAAAAAATCAAAAAACATATTAACATCCACATAGTCTGCATGATTTCTAAATTGCTTCTCGCTCTTTGGACTAGAGATATGCATTTTCAATGGCAACGGAGATGTTTTCCATGACTCTACTACTCGTGGCCAATGCTGGATCCAGTTCTCGTCATGATGGTATGCAAGGTGATGGTGATAATCAAACACAAGAGGAATCTGCAGCTTTTCACAAAGGTACAGAGCATCCGCCATGGTAAAAGAAGTATCATCGTTCTCAAGCATGATCATTCTTTGAATGGATAAAGGAACGCTTCCCCAATTCTGCACGAATCGTTCGAGGGCTACATCGGTTTCTTTATAGTTTCCACCTACATGCATCACGCATCGATGCTCTGTATCGATCCCCATGTTTTTTAATAATTTGTAGTGTAGTTGCAGCGTCTTTAGAGAGTTTTTCAGGATCTCTTTTTTCGGAGAATTTATTAGTACAAAATGGTCCGGGTGAAAGTCTAGTCTCATATTATGTTGTTTTGCATATTGTCCCATCTCATGGAGTGCATCATGCAAAGGGCTAATATAATCCCAGTCTAAGAGCTCACTATGATTGGCTAGCGGAATGATTCTGGACGTCATTCGATAAAACCTTACATCGTTAGCCACGGCATGCTTTAACACTCGAAGCGTATTGGTTATATTGGCAAGCGATATGCGCTCAAGTTTCCTCAAACCCGCCTCTCTATTCTGTAGCTGACTGAATTGTTTATAGGTCATCGTTTTGGATGGAGAAGCATTTTTTAATTCCATGCTCATTGCCACAAAACCAAGCTTAATTATGGTCATCTGTCACACCTCATTTTCATCATTAACAGTATGACCCTATTACATTCTCTTTTAATCGTTATGTGGTTTTGTGCTTAACTGTTTTACTTAAAAAAAACTGCCCTAACGATTTAGGACAGTTCTCGCTATTTTTAAGGTAAATATCTTTTCGAACCTACATACGTATTCTTCCAGTAATTAGCGTCCAATGATTGGATGCGTACTCCTTTTGAAGTAGCCGCAATGAACTCTCTATTCCCCATATAGATGCCTACAAAGGAAACACTTTTGCCATTTGTTTTGAAGAATACGAGGTCACCTAGTTTTTCTTTTCCTTTTGAAACGGGTGTGCCGCCTTTATATTGATCAGCAGACGTTCTTGGAAGAATTTTATTAGCTACAGTTGTTTTAAATATATATGTGGTAAACCCAGATGCATCAAATCCTTTTGGTGTTGTGCCACCCCATTTAAATGGAGCACCTTTGAAGAGTTTTGCCGTTTCTGTCACTTCTTGATCATAAGATGGAGATGCTTTTGCTGCAGATACACCGCTTAAGATTAATAAAGCTGCGAGTCCTAATGAAACTACTGCGACGAGTAAACGTTTCATGTTCAACATCCTCTCTTTAATGAACTCTTACACTCTATTAGTCGATGATTGTATATGCAAAGTTACTTTTTTTACATAGAAAAAAGACTGCAAATTGCAGCCTTTTTCGACATCTTCTTCATTAGATCATTGATAGAAGTTGGTACCGGTCACTCCTTCAATCTCTTCACTAAGCTTATAAGGACCGATTGAATCAAGTTTCGTATTGTTAAACTTTACAGACTCAAAACCGTAGCTTTCAGCTGTTAATAGAATAGCGTCGATCATCATCAGATCTTCTGTATCATCAGCAGACAATTTTATAGAATCGGGAAAGGTAATCTCTACGTCATCCTTGTTCAGTACTTTTACACCTAGTACTGTGTTTTTTGGTAACAGCGGTTTAAGGCCACGCTCTTGCTCATCATCCATCATCTCAAGAGCATCTTCAAACTCCTTTGGCATCGATTTCGTGTCTATCCCCGTTGCATACAGACTTACGATAAATGCATCTGTTGATGGGGCGTCATAACGAAAATGAGGAGCACCAGGAACTTTAAGATCCCATTCAGATACTGTTCCATAACGCTGAAATTCGTAGCCTTTGTCCCCATCCATACGCAGTTCGACTTTCGCCTTCTGATCTTCGTTAGCAAAAGTCATCGTGATTAAAGCCTGAAGCAAAGGTTCTTCGGCTCCATTAATAGAGCCTGCTGGAAGATCAACAATCACCGTCTCTTCTTCTTCGGTGATTTTCGCCTTTTCTAGCGGACTATTCGTCAACCCAACATCACTCGGTTTGAATGCTTTAAGTTCTTTATTCACTTTATTAACGTAAAAGTCTTGATCAGTTAAGAAACTAACAGGTATGACAAGCTGTGCTTGATCATCCAAATAGCCTACAGTCACCCAGTCTTTGTTCATCGCTTTCAAGTTCTTTTCAAGATAAGGCGCATGATACGCAACAGATGGTTCAGCTTTCATGATACCAGCAGAGTTTTGATCTTTATCCGCTGATCCATCTAACGATTTTTCTTCCATCTTATCCGCTTGCTCAGCAACTTTAGAGTTCTCCATCTGTATCCCGTTCTTCACAAGATCCGGAGCGAAGACACCAAATATGATAAGAGCACAAGCTGTAGCGAGGGCCGGTATACTCCATGAAGGAAGGCGTTTACCTTTATTATCCTTATAATTAATATTTGCCTGAACCTTTAAGAAAAGATCCTGCTTAGATCGACGGTCTCTTATTGGGGGCAAATGCTTAAGATGCTCTTCAATTTTTTCATCATTCCACTTAATTGGTTCCATCTTTCAATTCCTCCTCCAGGCCCGGTTGCTGATCCAGCCATTTGCGCAATTCTTTTATAGCCCGGTGCTGGGTGGTCTTTACTTTACTTTCGGTCCAACTTAGTATTTGCGCAGTTTCTGAGATCGATAATGATTGAATGTACCGAAGTACAAGCACTTGCTGCTGATCGAGTGAACAACGTTTCATCATTGTATATAAATCTCGGTAAGACTCTTTTTTTGCAACTAATTCTTCTGGAAGGGGGTTTCCATCACGCAATACACTTTCACTTTCTTTTATATCAAAGAATAGGAACCGTTTGTTGCGTCTGGATTGTTTTCTAAGCCAGTCAATGGCCACGTGCCTGGCAATGGAATACAACCATGTTTTCTCTGAACTCTTGCCTTCGAAACTTTCGTAGGCGTTTAATACTCGGATATAAACTTCTTGCACAAGGTCTTCTGCCGATTCGCGATTTCGTACCATATAGAAGATAAATTGAAATAACGCCGTATGATACTCATCGTACAATCGGTCAAACGTTTCTTTCACTTCGGATGGCCCCCTATCTCTATGTATTTATGTAGTCGAATTTACTTATGAAAAGTTACATTACAAATATGTTACTTCTAAGTCTACTCTTTTTTATATCATCTCGATAGGACCATTTGGTCGATAATTCCCAACAAAAGTGGAACTTCTTAGACAAAACTAGCCAGTTAATATGTCTTGAGCAGGACAAGGGCTGTTTTGGCTAAAGATAGCCAGCGATAAGGTATACCTCACAGGGTATTTCACTAGTTAATATGAGAAATTCTTATGGTAATCCCTTAAGATTTGAATATATATCCGCGAGTTTTGAGCATAATCCCTCGAGTTTTGCTTATATATCCGCGAGTCGACTTATTTCGACATGTACAGATATTCCAATACCCTTACTAACAAATAATCTATCAACAAAAAAAAGACACCAAATCAGCTTTGGTGCCTCCTCTTTATTTCGTTATTACATAACTTAAAAACATCTCTTCAATGGTATCCCAGGCTATCCGGTATTGCTCTTCTTCTCCTAAAAAAGAATAATGAAGCACGTTACCATCACGAAGAGCCCAAAAGATTCGTGAAATGTTCTGTGGATCCAACTCTTTTTTGATTTCTCCCGATTCCTGACCTTCTTTAATAATCTTCACGATATAATCAATTAAACGATTATATCGTTCTGCAAGAATAGATCTAAGATCATCTTGTCTTGATCCATAGAGCCAGAATTCAATATATACACGCATCGTCTGCTGATCATCTTCTTTTAACTCTTGTTTTTTCCAACGTTTGAATAGATTTTCAAGCTTTCTGCTAGCGCTTGTAAGAGAAGCGTTCTCTTGTTCCATATCTTCGAAAAATTCATCTGTTCGCTTCTTTAAAAGCTGAAGATAGATTTCTTCTTTACTAGCAAAATAGTTATAGATGGCACCTTTACTAATGTTCGAATCTTTAACGATGTCGTCTATAATCGTAGCTTGGTATCCCTTTTCACTAAAGCATTTTAAGGCGCTCTCAAGAATGTGGTTGCGTTTCTCTTCTTTATACTCAGCTGAAACTTTAGGCATGATGCTTCCTCCATTTATGACACGTCTTCTATAAGTATAACAGAGTTTTCAGTCTATTTTGGAAAAAGTTTTCACTGGGTGAGACTCGTTAGTCTGTTCGATTATACGTTCCATATGAACTTGTTCAACATACGTTGTAAATCCTGTCTCGCGCAACAGTTGGTTTAGATAATCTTCTTTTTTAGGTATGTTAATCGTTATCCTCTTCACAGATTCCTCGGCTGGCGCGAATACGGTTTTTACTAATTCTCTCACCGTCTCCTCTTGGAATTCATTCTGTTCGTCGGTTACAAATTGATAGAGTAAAATTGTGGCTAACTTCCCTGTATCATTATAAACTTTTTTATACACAGCATATCCGAGTGGAATTTCGTCCTTCATTCCTACCACACAAATACAGTCTCTTAAACTCGGAAATTGTGTCTGCCATGCAGTACTAGGTTTAAAAAAGGACAATTGTTGTATATCAAATAGAGAAACTTCTTTAATCTGTATCTCTGAACTTGCACTGTTCCAAGCAGTAATGACTCCTTCATGCTGTAGATATGTCAGCTCTTCGAACGTCACATAACCCATACTCTTATATAGTTGAATAGCAGCTTCATTTTCTTTGATCGCTTCGAGCCTTGCAATTTCGACCTTCTCTTCTTCATATATGGTTAGACAGACGGATATGAGCTTCTTGCCAACACCCATTCCTCTAAAATCTGGAGCGATTGCGGTCCCACCGTTCCATACGTATCGTTTGCCGTTAATCGTTCGAAAACTGTTCAGTACAAA
This sequence comes from Fictibacillus nanhaiensis, assembly GCF_049537595.1. Classification (GTDB taxonomy): domain Bacteria; phylum Bacillota; class Bacilli; order Bacillales; family Fictibacillaceae; genus Fictibacillus; species Fictibacillus nanhaiensis_F. Next base: position 24,642 of record NZ_JBMULM010000007.1, on the reverse strand, counting down.
CCCTGCTAACTTCCCATCGTAAACAGCCACGACTGACTTTTCTAATGAAATTCCCTCACCTGCAATCTTTTGTATGAATCGATTAAGGTCCATGGTCATATCAGAGAAATAATGCTTCCACGATTCGTTCCATAACGTAATCGCTTCATTAAAGGTTAACTCACTAAATCGTTTAATGACTAACACTACAATCACTCCTCATTCTTATTTTTAAAAACGACTGGTCGTTTTATTAAATTTTATAAAAAAAAGAAATGTATGACCAACATAATCGTTCGACAAAATCAGAATTCCTTCCCTCGAAATTAAAAAAACTGATATCAAGAGAGTAATTCCTCCCTTGATATCAGCATTTGACACATTTATGATCGTTCTTCATGAAATAACATCTTAAAATGATCATAATACTCTTCAACTTTTTGATCTTCTTGCTTTAAATAATCGTTTAATTGTTGTTCTGATGACAATTGAAGAGCCTTTTCTCCAAATTCACTCATATCATCTAGTACACCAGAAGTTTTCTCTCCGATCTCAACATCTTCTTTTAACAGTTGAGCAACTTCCGTTAATTTATTAATTTGTTCTTCATTTATGCTTTTGTTTTGATGAATATCTTCCAACATGGAGTAAATAATCTGAGCTCTTTCTTTCGTCTGTGTTTTCATAGAATCACTCCTCTAGTTTAACTTTCCCCCATCCCGTCTCTTTATAAACTGTTTTATATTTACAAGTATTGGGTAAATCAGGAGTAGTAACTTAGAGAAAGGAAGATTGCTGTGGCGAAAAGGTCTGTACTTCGTCAGAAAAGAAAACAATCACTTTGGATTCGGCGAACAGCTATTATTACTCTCATTCTTTTCTTATCCAGCGTGACATTTGGAGGGGCCATGATCTATGCATACGTGAATGGAACTCCGAAGCTTACAGCTGACGACTTGAAAGATCCTCAATCATCGATGATCTATGATATGAACGATGAGTTCATCACGTATGTTACAGGCTCTGAACGACGAGAATATGTAAAGATTGACGACATACCAGAACTCGTTCAACAGGCATTTATCTCTACAGAAGACGTTCGATTTAAAGATCACATGGGAATAGATGTGAAGCGTATAGTCGGAGCCGCGGTAGCAAATGTACAAGATGGATTTGGTGCTGAAGGGGCAAGTACGATCACACAGCAGGTTGTAAAAAACTCTGTTCTATCGTCAGACAAGACACTCGAACGAAAAGTACAAGAAGCTTACCTAGCTATTCAATTAGAACAAAAGTACACAAAGAATCAAATCCTGGAAATGTACTTAAACAAAATCTACTTTGGCAGCGGAGCATATGGTGTTGCCACTGCTTCAAAAACATATTTTAATAAGCCCTTAAAAGATCTATCGCCCGCAGAGGCCGCTCTTTTAGCTGGTCTGCCTCAAAGACCGAGCAGTTATGACCCTTTCCTCCATCCTAAAGTAGCAGAGGAAAGACGCAATACCGTATTGCAGCTCATGTACAAGAACGGTGCTATTACAAAGCAGCAAAAAGAAGAAGCCATGAAAACAGCTGTAACGGAATCTCTCTCAAAAGAAAAAACGAAGCGATTAAAATATGATGCTTTTATTCAGCAAGTGATTAAGGAATTAAAAGAAAAAGGAGTTTCTGAGAGAGCGATTTATGAAGGCGGATTAAAAATTTATACAACACTTGATCAAAAAGCTCAAGCTCATACCGAAAAAGTGCTATCTACTGAAGAATATGTGAACTATCCAAATGACAAATTCAAAGCCGGTGTTGCGCTGCTCGATACAAAGACTGGTGTGATTCGAGCATTAGGAGGGAACCGAACAAGCGGTGAGCAAAACATTGAAAAAGGATTTAACTATGCGACTGATATAACACGCCAACCCGGTTCGACCATTAAACCAATCTTAGATTATGGTCCAGCAATAGAAAAGTTTAAATGGTCTACGTATAAACAGATTAAAGATGAAGAGTTAGAGATCGACGGTTGGGAAGCCGGAAACTGGGATGATGAATTTCATGGAGATGTTTCCATGAGAGAAGCACTCGTTCATTCCTACAACATTCCTGCGATTAAAACCTTTATGGAAGTTGGTTCAGAAGATGCTGTAAGCTTCGCCAAACAGCTAGGTATACCTATTAAGACCGCTCATCCCGCCTATGCTATCGGCGGATTTGGTAAAGGTCCTTCACCACTAGAACTAGCAGGGGCATACACAGCATTCGGAAACCAAGGTGTTTATCATAAACCGACCACGCTTCGTAGTGTAAAATATCCAGATGGCTATGAAACGAAGTACGAGTCCAAACCTGTTGCAGCCATGCATGATTACACGGCTTATATGGTTACAGATATGCTTAAAGATGTAGTTAAAAGAGGAACAGGAACGCTAGCCGCTATCCCCGGGTTAGAGGTTGCAGGAAAAACAGGAACGACGAACATGCCAGATGGTCTTGATCATATTGAGAAGGGCTCAAGTGACTCGTGGTTCGCAGGCTATACAACAAACTATACAGCTGCAGTATGGACAGGGTATGACAAAACAACCGCTGAGAACTACTTAACACCTGAAGACCAAAGAATAGCGAAATACATTTTCAAGTCTATCGTCTCTGAAGTGTCAAAAGATAAAAAGACTTCTGGATTTTCTAAGCCAAAATCTGTTGAGGAAGTATACATCAATAAAGATACTGGATATGTAACGAAAGATGAAAACGGTTCTAATGTGACGAAAGAGCTCATCGTAAAAGGGACTTCCCTTAAAGAGATGACGGCACCTGTTAAAACAAAGAAAGCCACTAAGAACGAACCGACGAAGAAAAACAAAAAAGAAGAGAAAGAAATGAAGGATAATAAAATGAAAGATGCAGATAAGGTTAAAGAAGAAGAGAAAAAGAATGAAGACGAAAAACAAACAGAGCCTCCTACAACAAAGCCAGAGGATGAGGCTGATCCTCCACCACCACAAGATGACAACCCGGATGATCCTGATACAAAACCTGAACCCGAGGATCCACCGACCGTACCAGATCCACCTCCAACGGAGCCGCCTCCGACAACAGAACCGCCACCAACTGAGCCACCACCGACTGAACCACCACCTGCGGACGACGATGAAGGTACGGGAACAGGAGCAGGCGCTGGAGCATCTGGAACAACAACTACACCGTAATCAAAAAAGTAACCTGCTAAAATTAGCGGGTTACTTTTCTATGAATTCATATAAAAAGGATTCTCCATTACGATAAAACCGAGGATCATAGATCCCAAGTTTTTCCTCTTCTTCAACCACAACAACAAACGGAGACCACTCATAAAGTGTTTTTGCTTTTGGATTCTCTTCAAAAAGCGGCTCTAAATCAGCTTCATCGCTTGAAACCAACACATGCTCTACCTCAGGCTCAATAAAAAGACTATCTTTTACGATTTCTACTTCACTATCTTTTTTACCGATGACTTGAAACTGTGTAGGAACAAAGCCTGCCGCTAATGCTACCTCATCATACTTTTCTTTTGCTTCGCTATAGATCACATAACCTTGTAGCGACTGAACTGCAACATGTGCAACCATCAAGACCCATACCACACGGAAAACTTTAAAACGATCTGATGGTTCTTTTTTTCTTGAAACGATAAAACCAGCAAGCATCAAGAACCAATATACAAAATCCACAATGGGAATCGTACCAAATGTGACTCGATAACTTGAGAAAGGCTCGAGATATCCTGTTCCCCACGTGTTAAAGAGATCACTCGTATTATGAATAAACACGGCTAAGATCGCCCAGTAGAAAAACCTTCGATCTTTCACCTTAAATAAAAGCCTGCTAAGAAGATAGATGATAATACCCCAAACAGGAACGAGGAAAAAAGAATGTGTTAATCCTCTATGCCACATCTGCTGCATGTTGCGGCCTGTTTCCGTAAGGTTTACGACCACATCAATATCAGGAATCTGACTGCCAACCACTGTAGTAAACAACAAAGCCCTCTTGTGTGACTTGTCCATATTCATTTTATTTGCAGCGCCATACAACGTTAAACCAAACAATGTGTGAGTTACTGTATCCATAATTCCTCTTTCATTCATTTTTCTTTTATGTTAACGAAAAAAAGAACTTCTGTCTTGATAGAAGCTCTTTCAAAGGTTTCCATTATTTCCTAAGATAATTTCCGGGGAAATTCGACTTTATTTCCTACACATTCACACTTCTTGTTTATATAGAACTACCCCTTTATTCAAGAGGAATTTTTCGATTTGATTTTTATGATGAACGTCGTGTTCAACAATACCCTTAATATATTCACATAATGTAATCCATGAATGTCCCATCTGAATTTTCTCTTCCCAAATCGCATCCGGCAGTTCCTGAAGTTTACTAGATAAGACGAGTCGACATTCAATCACTTCATCAATTAAATCATTTTTTGTAGATTCCCGATTTTGCCTCATAAGCAGCGTTTCTATTTATTTCTTCTACATTTCACTTTTTAGGTGGTGTGTTAGCACTCTTTAGAAAGTAAGAAAACCTTTCACAAACGAACACATCCCATGCTTTAATATGGGCGATGATTTCACCTGTAGACCACTTATCTTCCTTGAATAGGCTCTAGCCAATATTCTTCAGGCATTCCTTTTTACTTCTTGAAGCCAATTTACTAAACTGCAATACTGCATGATCACTTCACTCAATAGCATGTCCTCCTAGCTTTCCATGAAACTTTTTCAATTTCATTAGGATTTTGTCCATGTCACTCCTTCTTCTGGGACATACACTAAGATGAAAGCATAAGGCACAAGAAAGAAGGAGGACTTACAGCATGTTTGGAAAAAGACAGAAACAACAACGTAACTGGGGCTATCCAGGTTACGGATATGGTTGCTACACCCCATGCAGCGGTTACGGATATGGCGGCTACGGCGGAGGAGGCGGCGTTTTCGCTTTAATTGTCGTGCTATTTATCCTTCTCATCATCATCGGTGCGTCGTGGAGATAGTAGTTCGTTAAAAAGGCAAGAGTTCATACTCTTGTCTTTTTACCTTTTAGTCATGTGTTGAGTCAACCTATCTTCTTTTCTGATAGAAATACGAATAATTCTTTTTCTACCAATTTCATGCTTGGCTTTCGTTCACTCTTGCTCTTCATCTTTTTTTGGGAGAGGCAGCTTGTTGGCTGATTGTTTGATTCCCTCTGCCATAAAATTAAAAGCTAATATAACAGCGGCAAAACTGAACACAGGAAAGAACACGAGCCATGGTGCTAAACGAAGTTGATAATAATACCCTCCTATCAGCCCCGACCATTCGTTCGAGTCTGATGCTGGTATTTCATATTCATTTGTAAATTCTCTCATCGTTGTTCCTCCAAAGAATAAGCCTAATATTCCAAGGTGAGCTAACAAAAGGAGGACGGCAATCACTTGTTGTACATAGATCAGCAAAAGCTTTGGCCATAGATGGGGCAATATGTGTTTTGATAGGATCCTTAATCTTGAACCACCCATTAATTTAGCACTTGTGATAAACTCTTCTTTTTCAATCAGGTTGATCTCTTCTTTTATTAGAATAGACGTGTTCGGAACTGCGATAGCTATGATCAACAGCATCTCAAAAATTGCTTTTTCCCAAAATGTGAAGGTTTCTAATTGTATAATCGGTCCTACAACAAAAAAGATTAGAAGCGCTGACGGGATGTTCCCTATTTATTACAATTTAGTTATAAGAGACTGATTCTTAATCTATTTAAACGTACAAAGGCCCCTCTTTTATTCAAAAGAGAGGCCTTTATTTTTACAATTCTAATGTTTGTGGTTCGTGTGCACCGTCATTCATAAGTCGAATCAAGCTTGGTTTGATTTCAAGCAAGATATAGTTGGGGTCATTCGGACCTTCAAAATAGTGTTTCATTTGGTCGTTCCAAAATTTTTCTTTCAACCCTTGATCATCTCGAATTGTAGCTGTACCTTCAATTTCAAGATATGGATCGTTGTATCCTTCACCATCATAGCCGACTAGTACGTGAACATTCGGGTTATCTTGAATTTCATCTGCTTTATGAGTCTCGATACTTGTTGGCGTGTAAAACGTAAGTTCATCGTGGAAGAAGGTCATATAGCGAGAATGTGGCTTGTTCTTCTTTACCGTTGCCAGCACGCCCGTCTGTTTTTTGTCTACTACTTCAAATACTTTATTTTTCATCTGCTCTTTATCCATGTCATCCACTCCTTAAAAGTTTGGCTCTATTATATCTACCTTTTAGGATGGAAAATAAAACATCATGTTATACATAGATTAAACAGAGAGTTTTATTTAGATAGGGACATTTGTTAAGCTTTCTCTTTCAACGGTCTCCATAAAATCATGAACGACTTTATTGTTGTTTTTGTCTCCAGCGATTTTTAACATCACTTTCCCTAAAAAGTTGATGCCTTTATTTGAACCTTCATAAATAAACTTGGTCGTATTTTCATCCATTTTTATAAGAGTGAACGCTGTTTGAATCTCAAATGCTTTTGCCAAGCTAAAGCCGATTTCTAGATACTTCCGGTTAACAGTATCTTCGTATGCCAATGTTTTTACAATATACGTTTCGATCCTGCGTCCCTCTTTGTAGGACTGCTTGTACGTAGAACCTACCACACCCTCTTTTCTCTCAATCGGTGTATGCTCAACAACGTTTGGCATGATCCTTTTAATATTCTCATCAGAAAAAAGCACCCAAACTCTTTCGATGTTTGCAGGTATCGTCCTCTCTTCTTTCCACGTTAGCATTTTTCATCCTCTTCCTTTCCCCATAATAAAAATTCATCGATCTCATCTATCGTCCCGTATAGTTCATCTATCTTTTGTTGAATATTTTTCTTTTTCTCGTTTAAGATCTGCTCCAGATTTTCAAAGGATTCATCTTCCATTACGGACTGCATCTCTTGGATGGTGAAGTTAAAGTTTCTTAAACGAGCTAAGATCATGGCGATTAAGTAAGAACCGTTATCGTAATATCGATACTTGTTCTTAGGATCGATAAAAACAGGCTCTAATAATTTCACTTCTGCATAATATCTAAGGGTTTCCTTGCTTAGTCCTGTCATATTAGAAAACTCGCTTACTCGATACATGGATCACTCACCACCTACTATTCCATCATAAACCGTGTTGTGCACCACATGGTCAATCTCTTTTTGATCTACCTTTCATTTTTCTCAAAATCATGATTATTCCTTCCTAAAATGAAGGATTTAATTTTGTTCAAAAGAATATAAACGAGAAAAGGAGGGAATTAAATGGCTTTTAAAAACTACGAGGAGTTCTGGCCTTTTTATTTATCTCAGCACAGCAAGGTTTCCACGAGAGCTTGGCACTTTATGGGTACTTCTTTTGTTTTTGTTTGTATCGCTCTTGCCATTTGGAAAAGTCCATGGTATTTGCTTCTTGCACCCTTGGTTGCATACGGGATCGCATGGTTTAGTCACTTTTTTATTGAAGGTAACAAACCCGCTACCTTTGGTCATCCCGTTTGGTCTTTACGTGCAGATTTTCGCATGTATCGGATGATTTTGTTCGGCCAGCTTAACAATGATTTAAAGAAATATGAAATTACGACTTCTCTATAGAAGAAAACCCCATTTTTCGTGCTGAAATGGGGTTTTTAAAATTCTATGGCAACCAAACATTACTCTTTATTTAAAATAATAATTTCACATTATTCAGACCGCACAATTATATTTTGCTCACAAAATTGTTTATAGAATAGAACTATCGTCAATCTATTCTTTCCCAGTTCGTTTACCTGCTTAGCTATAGGGGAATCACTCATATCTCAACGATTCCATCGGATCTAGTTTTGCTGCTTTTGCAGAAGGAAGCAAGGCAGCTAAGATGCTAATGATAACACTGACAACAATTCCTGTTAACATATTGCCTAAACTGATCTGAATCAGTTGAGTATCAAATAATTGTGTCATTACATTGTTACCCAAACCACCTATAACATTTGCCGCAATTACTCCTATAATTCCACCTGTTAATCCGAGCAAGACTGCTTCTGCAAAGAAGATCCGCTTAATGTCTTTTCTTCTCGCCCCTACGGCTCGAAGAATACCAATTTCCTTTGTCCGCTCTACAACGCTGATGTACAACACTACAATAATCATGATTGCCGATACGAGCAGAGAGATTCCTGCTACTCCAGCTAACACATTTGTAGCGATCTTCAGGTAATTCGTCACCTGACTTAGAATGTTTCCTACACCTGTTCCTGTAAAGCCAGCTTCTTCAAGATCTGCCTTAACCGCATCTACATTAGCTTTCTCATCTACTGTGACATCCAGTTGAGTTCCCGACAAGTTCATTTCTTGACTCAAATACATTTCTTCCAAGGTTTGATAAGATGTATAGGCTAAATCTTGGTTCATGCTTCCCTTAATGATTCCTGACACCTTCAGTTCTTTCGTCAGTATAACTGGTCGGTTTTTCTCATCTGTCGTGTTGATGTATAACTCCACTTTTTTTCCGACTAAGCTATTCTTTGATTCTGCCACTTTTTCCGCTGCTGTTTCTGATAACAACAACTCATTATCGTTAGGAAGTTCGCCTGCAACTAAGTCCCCTTTATTTACACTATCATTGAGCGTCTGGAACTGTACGATATTAACTGATGTATTATCATACACGAAGGAACTTCCCATCGTTAATGTGTAAACATTGTCCACCTTTTGAACATGAGGGATGCTTTGCACTTTTTCAATGTCTTCCTTCTTCAGTGGGACGGTTTCCTGTACAGGATTTGGCAGCTTTCCTTTACCATCACTCTCTTGCCCTTCTGGTGCTTTCGTCACTTGAATGAGATCCGGATTTAAGTTTGCATTGATTTCTTTATTTATATAATCGGTCACACCAGTCCCTAAACCCAGCATTAGGATGACACTCAAAATACCGATTGCTCCACCAAACGATACGAGCAAATTTCGTTTGAGATTTAACTTAATATTGTTAAAGGCCATTTTAATAGCTGCAGCGGGACGAAGATTTTTGGTTTTCACCTTTTGTTTCGTATCCGTTTCTCCATATGATGATCTTAACGATTCATCCTTGACGATGTTCCCGTCATCCATCGTGATGATTCTCGTTCCATAATCCGCTACCTTTTGTGAATGGGTGACCGTAATCACAAGCTTTCCTTGAGCAGCTATGCGATCCAGTAAATGCATGATTTGGTCACTGTTTTTCTTATCTAAAGCTCCGGTGGGTTCATCTGCTAAGATGATATCTGGATCATTGGACAGGGCACGAGCAATTGCGACTCTCTGCTTTTGTCCTCCTGAAAGCTGATTAGGTTTTTTAGTGAGGTGATCCCCTAACCCAAGTTCTGTTAAAACCTTCTTGGCTTTCTCTTCTCTTTCTGAAGTGTTCATATCTGTCATTTGCATGGTAAGAACAACGTTATCAAGGACCGACAGATGACTGATTAAGTTAAAACTTTGGAATATGAAACCAATCTTCAACTTACGGTATGCATCTAGATCATTTTCTTTCATTCCTTGCAGACTTTTTCCGTCTACTACAACATCTCCTTCAAAATCTCGGTCCATTCCCCCAATTATATTCATTAAGGTAGATTTACCGCTTCCTGATTCTCCAAGAATGGAAACAAATTCCCCCTTATTGATATTTACATCCACACCGTGCAGGACTTGTATCCTATCCTTTTTTCCAAGACGGTAGTACTTCTTAACGTTTGATAACTTTACATAACTCATATTCTTTCCCCCAATTTTTTTAGCGACTCTGTTCTAATTGTTCAAAGCTCTTAATTCGTTTTGCTCATCTTTTTCTTTTTTTAGGAATAATGACAGGATCATCGCACCGATAGCCAAAAATGAGGCAAACCAAAAAGCATTGTTATAACCGTGTAACATGGCCATTTCTTTAAAAGTTTGAGTAGACATCCCTTCCATTTGAATTGTATGGGATGAGTATCCTTTTGCAGTCATAGTCATGACTGTAATCAATACCGCTGTACCGATTGACCCTGATACTTGTTGCAAGGTATTCGCCATAGCTGATCCATGGGCACTCCATTTAACAGGAATTTGATTCAATCCATTAGTCATCACCGGCATCATGGCAAGAGATAGCCCAAACATCCTCAAGCTATAAATAGCAGACAAATAAAGGATAGAAGTATCCATAGACAGGTTTGTAAATAAAAAGGATGTGAGGGTAACAATAGCCAGTCCCGGTATTGCGAGCTTCCTTGCCCCCCATTTATCGAATAGCATCCCGGTTATAGGAGACATGATCCCCATCACAATGGCTCCAGGCAGGAGCATCATTCCTGATTGAAGAGGGCTGAATCCTCTTAGATCTTGCATATAAAGAGGCAACAGTGTCTCAGCACCAATCATCGAAACTATGACAACCATTGTAATAATTAGTGATATTGTAAAAGCCTTGTATTGAAACACCCTGAATTGGAGTAAGGGCTGTTTTATTCTGAGCTGCCTCCAAATGAAGATCCCTAAAGTGATTAAACCTCCAGTGATAAAGATGAGGACACTCTGGCTCGACCACCCGTTTTCTCCTGCGATACTGAACCCATACAGTAATCCTCCGAACCCCAATGATGAAAGAAGGATGGACAAAATATCGATTCTAGGGTAAGTGAGTTTTGTGACGTTCTTCACATAGATATAAGCGAGTACCATCACCAATGCCACGATAGGAAGGACTGTAAAGAACAACGCTCTCCATGAAAAGAATTCAAGCAGGATACCTGATAATGTCGGACCGATTGCAGGTCCAAAAGAAATAACAATACCTGCCCACCCCATCATGCGTCCTCTCTTCTCCTTTGGAATGACTGTTAAGATAACAGTCATCATAAGAGGGAGCATAATACCTGATCCCGAAGCCTGAATGATCCTAGCTGTCAAAAGCAGCAGAAAACTGTTAGAAACGGCTGCTAGCAAGGTACCTAAACCAAATAGCCCGATTGCCGTTAGAAAGAGCTTTCTTGTTGAAAACCTCTCGATAAGATAGGCGGAAATGGGAATCATAACCCCATTGGTAAGCAAGAAAGCGGTTGTTAACCACTGGACCTTATTTTCATTCAAGCCAAAGTCCTTCATTATAGAAGGTAAGGCTGTTGATAATAATGTTTCATTTAAAATCCCCATGAAAGCTCCTAGTAACATTACAGTGAACATGGGACCAAAACGGAAATCTTGTTGATTTATCATGCTTTCCCTCCTTTAGCTATTTAAGAAAGTATGAATGTATTGTGCAGTATCACGAGCACCTTTTTCTTTTTGCAGTTTCTTGCCTAATTCCCGCGCTTTTTCCGCAACAGACTTCTGTTGCATTTGAAGAATTCCATCTGTTAATCTCTCCACAGTGAGCTTTTTTCTAGGAATTGGTGCAGCGCCCACCCCTAATTCCTCGGTTCGTTTTCCCCATGCAAACTGATCGTTTCCATGAGGAACGACAACACTTGGAACCCCTGAATGAAATGCGGCTGCAGTTGTACCAGCCCCTCCGTGATGAATGACACCTGCAGTTTTTGGGAAAAGCCAGGTGTGAGGAATACTGTCAATAAAATACATGTCCTTGTATTCCTCTATATCATCAACTCGGTTCCATCCCATACCCAGAATCCCTCTTTGCCCTGTCTTTCGTAATGCCTCTACGACCAGCTTGGCAGTTTCATTCGCTTTCTCGTCGTAGATGCTTCCAAAGCCAACGTAAATAGGTGGCTTTCCGTTTTCAATAAAACGCACAAGTTCCTTTGGAGGTTCCCAATCAGTTAGATCTTCCTCCAAAAACCAGTAGCCCAGGCACTTCGTTTCTTCATTTGATTGCGGAAAAACGTGCTGGCTCATAGACATCACCGAAGCATGAACCTTTGTCGTTTCTTTAAGATAAGGATTCTTGAAATGTTTTGGTAGCTTTCCGAACTTTTCTTTCCAAAACTCACCGATTGGTGACTTTACCGTTAACCAAAATCCTCTTTCGAATATTTTATGTGTCAGAAGGTTTGCCGTTTTTCCCAATCTAAGTTGATAAAAAATGAGTGCCGGGTAATTTTTTGTAGCCGCCATAGGGAATGGCGTCGCAAGAATGGTTGGCACACCGAAGTACTCTCCCGCAAATTGTCCGATGGCTGCACCCGGATGATAGATAATTGCATCAGCTCCTTCACAGGCATCAAACAAATCCCTCTGCATGCCCATCTGCTTATCCTTAATATAAGGTTTCATCTTACGAAAGCTTGAAAAGAACTTAAGAGGGTTATCTGACTCAATGGAGCTTTTGGACATCTCACTTACTATCTTGGAGATGTCACCCTTTATGGGATGAAAGTTCAAACCGTGTAGCTCTACTAGTTCCCGATAATTTTCGAACGCTGCCAGTTTTACTTTGTACCCCATATGCATCAATTCTTTTCCTAGCGCAACGTATGGTTGAGTATCTCCTCTAGTACCAGTGGTTAATAATGTAATGTTCATTGTATTAAAAACCTCCCTTTCATAACAATTTAGTTAGACTAACTTACTTTTTGCCAAAAGAGGACATTCGCCTCTCTTGCCTATATGGAATTCTTTTTGTAGAAACCTTTAATTAACTTTTCCAAGGTTCCCTTGAACTGATCTACTTCTTCTGATGTCAATGATTGACTAATAAAAGCCACATAGTCTTCCAATGCCTGTTGATTCAGCTGTATAAAAGTCTTACTTGCCTCTGTCAGGGCAACGTGGTAAATCCTTTTATCTTGGGTGGATTGACTTTTCTTTGCATATCCCAAGGAAACTAATTTATTAATTCCGGTTGTTGCAGATGCTTTGGTAATATTCAATTCTTCAGCAATCTCACTTATGGTTGGATTATTAAGCTTTCCGATAGCTTGAATATATTGAATCTGATTTACACTTAAGTTTGAGACACCCGCTGTCTTAATCGTTTCTTTCACTAACTTTTTAAAAGAAGTATCAAGAGTTATAATAAACTCCCTTAAGATTTTATCTAACAAGATATCACCTCTGAGCAACAAATTAGTTTGACAAACTAACTATATTTCATTGCATTGATTTTGTCAATCTTTCATGGAGAACTTTTTTATCCGTTTTTTTTTGTTTGGTAAGCCTAGTAGCCGTATAATAACGAAATATGAAAAAACTTCTTACTATAGCTTTTCATCTTTCTTAATCGTTCTGAAATTTATCTAATCATTTACACACATAATTATTTATTCACGTTATATTTAATAATTTCACATTAAATACATAATATTCACGTAAAGAGATTCACGTTAGTTTCAAACTGCAACAATTAAAACAAAAAAACCTGTATCACTACAGGTTTTTTTGTCAAACAAGATATCCTATTCAACTGTTACTGACTTCGCAAGGTTACGCGGCTTATCTACGTCACAGTCGCGGTGAAGCGCTGCGTAGTAAGAGATCAGCTGCATTGGAAGTACAGATACTAACGGCGTCAAGTAAGGGTGGATCTTAGGAAGTACGACGCGGTCGCCTTCTTCTTGCAGACCATCCATAGAGATCACGCATGTGTAAGCGCCACGTGCCGCTACTTCTTTCACGTTACCACGGATGCTTAAGTTAACATGCTCTTGAGTTGCAAGAGCGATAACTGGTGTACCGTCTTCGATCAATGCGATCGTACCGTGCTTTAATTCTCCTCCAGCAAAACCTTCTGCTTGAATGTAAGAGATCTCTTTTAATTTTAGGGCAGCTTCTAAACATACGTAGAAGTCAGCAGCACGCCCGATGAAGAATGCGTTACGAGTTACAGCTAAGAACTCACGTGCGATCTTCTCCATCTCTTCTTTTTGGTCACAAAGAACTTCCATCGCGTTTGCAACAATCGCAAGCTCTTGAAGCGGGTTGAAGTCTAACTCGATGCCTTTTGCACGAGCAGAGTCAACTGCTAGAATCGCAAGTACTGCAATTTGAGCTGTGTATGCTTTCGTTGATGCTACTGCGATCTCAGGACCTGCATACAAGTTAAGCGTGTAGTTTGCTTCACGAGAAAGTGTAGATCCTGGAACGTTCGTGATGGTTAATGCTTTGTGTCCAAGTCTCTTCACTTCAACTAATACGGCACGGCTGTCTGCAGTCTCACCAGATTGTGAGATGAAGATGAACAACGGCTTTTGTGATAAAAGCGGCATGTTGTAAACAAACTCACTCGCGATGTGTGCTTCAACTGGAATGTTCGCAATGTTTTCAATCAGCTGTTTTCCAACAAGACCTGCATGGTAGCTCGTTCCGCAAGCGATGATATATACACGGTCCGCATCTTTCATAGCAGCACGGATATCATCATCCAGCTTAAGATCGCCATTTTCGTTTTGGTATTGATTGATGATGTTACGCATTACGAAAGGCTGCTCATCGATTTCTTTTAACATGAAATGAGGATACGTGCCTTTTTCGATGTCGCTTGCATCTAATTCAGCTGTATATGGTGCGCGCTCAATAACTGTACCGTCAAGCGTTTTGATCGTATAGCTGTCGCTTGTCACGATTACGATTTCTTTATCCATTAATTCAACATATTGGTCGGTTTGAGAAAGCATAGCCATTGCGTCACTCGCAATAACATTAAAGCCTTCACCTTTACCTACCAATAAAGGGCTCTTGTTCTTACCAACATAGATGGTTTCAGGGTTTTGGTTGTCGATTAGTCCGATCGCATAAGAACCTTTTAACTCAGACAATGTACGACGGAATGCTTCTTCCACTTCCATGCCTTCATTCACAAAGTATTCTACAAGCTGAACGATAACTTCTGTATCTGTTTCAGACAACAATTCAACACCTGAGATGTATTGTTTCTTCACCTGTTCATAGTTCTCGATTACACCGTTGTGTACGAGTGTAAAGCGTTCTGTTGAACTTTGATGTGGATGAGAGTTAACTCTGCTTGGAACTCCGTGTGTTGCCCAGCGTGTATGTCCGATACCAACGGATGCTTCTACTCCAAGATCTACGTTTTCACGAAGATTTGCAATACGTCCTTTTTCTTTAAAAACATGAACTCCGTCTTCATTAAGTACAGCGATACCAGCTGAGTCATATCCGCGGTATTCTAATTTTTCTAATCCGCGTAAAAGGATTTCCTTCGCGTCATTATTCCCAATATATCCAACGATTCCACACATAAATAAGCGTCCTCCTTAAAGCCATCACACTCTGCTGACGGCTTTCATAAGGGGGCCGTGAGCGGGGCTCACAACCCCACCTATGTTCTCTATTTTTATTTTTTTCACTTGCTTTCGTCTTTGTACAGGAAGTCACCTTACCTGGTTTGAACAAAAGCTTACGGAAGTGATGTTCCGAGAGGCATCCGCCGAAATATCGATGAACCTCTTCCTCGTCAACTGCTTTTTTTCCGGTCAGCAGTTCAGGCGCTTTGGATGAATGATTAGCTGTAAACTCCTTCCTTTTATTTGAAGTAAACAAAAATAATCATACACGGGTTTTTCAAAACCGTCAATTCTTATTCTTTCCCGATTTTAGAAAAACTTGAAACATAAAGTTCCATATTATAAAAATATGCATACACAGCTCTTCCGGTGAGCCGCATATGCATATGTTTCGTGCCCTTTTTTATTTTATGAGGGACAGTATCTTTTTAATTTATACGAGCTCAGCCTTTACTACTTCTACGATTTTCTCTGCATGCTCTTGGCAAAGTTCTTCTGTTGGAGCTTCAACCATTACACGCACGAGTGGCTCCGTTCCAGAAGGACGTACAAGCACTCGGCCGTTTCCTTCAAGCTCTGTTTCTACATTATCGATCGCCGCTTTGATCGCATCGTTTCCGTTCAATTTAGACTTATCCGCTACTTTCACATTGATAAGAAGCTGAGGGAATTTAGCCATCTCACCTGCAAGCTCGGATAGTGGCTTTCCAGTTGCTTTTAAGATCGAAGCAAGCTGGATTCCAGATAGAAGCCCGTCTCCAGTTGTCGTGTAATCTAAGAAGATGATATGACCAGACTGCTCTCCACCAAGGTTAAAGTCGTTTTTTCGCATCTCTTCCATTACATAACGGTCGCCTACAGCAGTTTGTGCCGATTTCATCTCGTTAGCTTCTACAGCCTTATAGAAACCTAAGTTACTCATTACTGTTGAAACAACTGTATCCTGCTTCAAACGTCCTTGCTCTTTCAGGTGCTTTGCACAGATGAACATGATTTGGTCTCCATCGACGATGTTTCCTTTTTCATCGATCGCGATCAAACGGTCTCCATCACCGTCAAATGCAAGCCCCATATCGCAGCCTTTTTCTTTTACAAGTTCAGCAAGCTTCTCAGGGTGTGTACTTCCTACACCTTCATTGATGTTTAAGCCGTTCGGACTTGTGCCCATCGTTGAGATGTCTGCTTCAAGATCAGCAAACAGATGTGGTGCATGCGACGATGTCGCTCCGTGCGCGCAATCTAAAGCGATATGAAGACCAGAAAAATCTCCAGGAATCGTTTGTTTCAGATAATGCATATACTTTTGGCCGCCTTCAAAATAATCGCTGACAGACCCTAAGTCTCCGCCTACAGGACGAGGAAGTTCATCTTTTTCATTATCTAATAGTGCTTCGATTTCTGCTTCTTGCTCATCTAACAATTTGAAGCCATCTGCTCCAAAGAATTTAATACCGTTATCTGCTACCGGGTTATGCGAAGCTGAAATCATAACGCCTGCTTGTGCGCCTAATGCTTTTGTTAAGAATGCAACTCCAGGAGTAGAGATCACACCTAAACGCATTACTTCCGCACCGATCGATAGAAGTCCCGCTACAAGAGCACCCTCTAGCATCTGCCCAGAAATACGTGTGTCACGTCCGATCAAGATTTTAGGTCTTTCTGTATTTTTTGTTAGGACATATCCTCCAAAGCGCCCTAATTTAAATGCTAATTCAGGCGTAAGTTCTGTATTTGCAACTCCTCTAACTCCGTCGGTACCAAAATATTTTCCCATTATTGCTCTCTCCTTCAACTATTGACTGCTAGTTTCTGTTTGAATTTCCACACTGGCTTCCTGAACTGTACCTGTCAGTTCAACATCCCCTGGGTTTTTCCAATCTATCTTCACTTTATGTGTTCCTTGATCGAGTGAACTCACATCTACGATTCCTTGCAGATCTGACTTTTTAAGAGAGTTAAGCACACTCTTTTTTCCTCTTACCGTTACATCGACAACTCCACCTGCTGGATCTAGGAACGTTGCTTGTTTATTAGCGTCACTTCCGAGCAGTGTTAATGAAACATCACTAAACGTTTTTGTCGACTCTTGATCGGCTTCTGGTTCTGCTTCCGTTTCGGCATCTGCTTCTGTTTCCGTCTCAGTACCCGTTTCTTCAACGTTAACATCTACCGTTATTTCTTTTAGAGAAACTTCGTCGATCCCATCGGGGACAGGAACATCAACAGTAAGTGTCGTATCTTTTTTGACCTCACTTAAATCTATAGTTATCTCTTTAAAAGAATCAATTTTTTCTAGAGAAGTTGTTTTACCTGTTAATGTAATCTCACTCGGATTCGATGTAATCGATTGAAGAGAAAGTCCCTCATCTAATTTCCCTGTCGTTTCGATAGATATGGGTACCGTTTTCTTTGGCTTATTGATCGGAACGGACACTTCAGCTACTCCTGGATTGATCTGAACATCGATTAAATCTCCTTGTTGATTGTATGCACGCAGAGGAACTTTTGTTTGAATCGCTTCATCTGCATCCGTTACGTCAACAAACCCTGTGATGAATGAGATCTGATCGATCATCCCTTCGGCACCTGTCACATCAACCGTTCTCGGTGAGAACTCAACTTCACCTGCTGTATATCCTTCAGGCATTTTTCTTTTGTTCTTCAAGTCCACGTTCACGTTCATTTCTTTTGTTACCTTATTATGCAGAATAACATCTACATAATCTGGATTAATCTTAGCCTTTACACCCTCAGGCAGACCTTGAACTTGAACTTTTACCCGCTTGTTCCCGGGTTTCATATTCGTAAGGTCAATATAGACTTCAAATTCTTTATCTACTTTTGTCGCTTTTGTAATCAAACGGCTGGATCCTGTTAAAGTAAGATCAACCGATGATGGCATATCAGTAAGTACATATTGATTGTCATCAAAGTATGGTTTGATCTGTACGTTCTCGATCGTCTCACTTTCGGTATACATTTTAGAGAATATTGAATTGTTCGCTGCTTCTTCCTGCGTCTCCATCGTTACGATCGTATACATCATGAGGGCTAGGAGGAAAGCAATAATTTTTACAAACCATGAACTACTAAGGAGTTTGTCCATTTTTCTTTCCCCTCCAATTCCAGCGAGTTGAGGAAGTGGACTTGTTGGCAATAATCAATTCTGCGTTTAACAAATTTCTTAAAGACTCTTCGTCCAGGTTACGATAGATCTCTCCGTTTTTCGTAAGTGAAATCGTACCTGTTTCCTCAGAAACGATAACCGTTATGGCATCTGTTACTTCACTGATCCCTAATGCAGCTCTATGTCTTGTTCCAAGTTCTTTTGAAACAAACGGACTTTCTGTTAAGGGTAAATAGCAACCTGCTGCATAGATCTGACTTTGTTTAATGATCACAGCTCCATCATGTAAAGGAGTGTTTGGCACAAAAATATTTGTCAATAACTCAGAAGATAAATGCGCTTTAATGGGTATCCCTGTTTCCACATATTCACTCAATCCCGTTTCTCGCTCGATCGACATGATTGCTCCTATTCGTCGCTTAGACATATAGTTCGTCGATTTACAGATCGCGGCAATGGCTTTTTCCGTCTCTTCTTCTTCAGGCAGACCTGTACGAGAAAAGAACTTTCCACGTCCAAGCTGCTCTAGTGCTCGTCTTAACTCTGGCTGGAAAATGATGATGATGGCAAGAAGACCGTATGTAATCACTTTGTCCATAAGCCACGACATCGTTCTAAGATCGAATGAACTACTTAGAAACCAAACGACGATAATCACGGTTATCCCTTTTAGCAATTGAACAGCTTTCGTACCGCGAATCAGCATGATAAGCTTATAGATCACATAGGTTACTAACAAGATATCTATGATCTGAGTAATGTAATTGAATATATTAAAATCAGCGATTGGTAACATAAATTCCCTCCCAACCCAGTTTGTTTTCCAAGTTGAAGTATTTAGTGGTTCTTAGATGATATTGTTTCTTTGAAAAATAGTATTCCTTTTAACACTGCTTAAAATAATTTTTTAACCTACTTATTATAGCATACCTCAATATAAAGAAAACTTGGCATGACATTCACATGTTTTACTCATGTTGCTTTGATGAAGTTTTTTATTTAGTAAATCTGAACAAGAAAAAAAGCCGTGTGAGAACGGCTTTCATTATGAGTATCAATCATTGCTTCATCATTCGTACTAACTAAAGATTTCAACTTATACCATACCCATTCGACCACTTGACCAATTTCCTGACTGTGGCCAGTTACTTCCCCAGCCGAAGCAAGATATTGATCGCCTTTTATGACCGTTACGTCACCTTCGACTCTGCCTTCTATTCGAACATCGGCATTCTCTACAACTAGATCGCCTTTAATGGTTTCTCCAGCAGGAACGACAACTACGCGTTCATTCTTTTTGATTTGCAGGTTTCCTTCGCCTTTTACAACGGCGAGGTCTTGTTGATTATAGCTTGTGAACACAGATGCTGCCATAAAGAACACAAAGATCGCTGCAGCTGTAAGAGCAGGATGGCTCTTCATCCAGCGCATCCACTTCACTTGTTGTTTCTCTTTAGGTAATTTAGCCATCACAGCCTCTGTAAAGCCCTCTGGTGCCTTAATATGGGATTGCAACTGCAATTCCTTCAGTGTAACCGTCAGCAGCTCAAACTCTTCTCTACACGTCTCACAATCCTTAAGATGATTGTGAAAGTTTTGTTCTTCTTCTTTTGTTGCATCACCATCAAGTACTTTATTCATTAATTCATCATATACGGAAGCTTCACAATGCATTTTTATCACCTCGTTTTAACAACCATTTGAAATACTTTCTTCAACGCTTCCCGACCTCGATGTATACGAGTTTTTACTGTTGGAACGGGTATGTCCATAATCTTGCTGATCTCTTCTAACGAGAGATCTTCAACGTATTTTAAAAGAATAGCCGTCCTGTATTTTTCAGGAAGCTTCATGATCTCTGCCTGAAGTTCATTCCACTCTTCATTCTCTGTAACCACTTCTTCAGGTAAAGGCTCTTCGCTAGAAAGCTGACTATACATCGTAGCACCATCTGTTCCTGGTACTTCTGCATCCAGATAATAATCTGGCTTCTTCTTCCTTAACCTGTCGATACAAAGATTTGTAGCGATACGAAAAATCCAGGTTGAAAATTTGTATTCACTGTTGTACTTACTTATATTACGGTAAGCTCTTAAAAAAGTTTCTTGTGCTAGATCTTCTGCTTCATGTCCATTGCCGACCATCCGGAAACAATGCCGGTATATTTTATCTTTAAACAGGTCCACAATGCCTTCAAACGCTTCTTGGTCCCCTTTTTTAACCTGGGTCACCATATTCGCTATTAAGGCGTCCATTATCTTATCACCACTCGGATTTTATTTACGTACCAGCATTTCATAAGTTTCAAATCTTTTCATATTTTTTTATTTTATCATGTTGCAGAATTTGACGAAATAAAAAGGTATTTTTTTCTAAATAATGCGTTTTAAATAAATCAGACCTGGGAATATTAATCATATAAAATATTATGCTGAGGCAGAAAGGGGTAGTTTGTATGCACAGAGATTTATTAATTGAACAGATCGAACACTCCAGGCAGCAAATGAATGAACTCTCAAAACACCTTCCACTAATCGCACAAGAAGTAGTTGAACTCTCACAAGAGATCGATCACCTGCTTAACCAATATCAGCGCATAAATGAAAAAGAACAGTTGCATCTATAAAGAGGCAACTGTTTTTATTTTGTCTTCATCTATTATAGTAGTTTCTCTCCAAATAAAGAACCCATTAAAGCGACAGCAACCGTTGCTGTCTTGTTCTTTTCATCTAAAATAGGATTAACTTCTACAAATTCCGCTGAAGTGATGACTTCCGCTTCAGCAAGCATTTCCATCGCTAAGTGACTCTCTCTATAGCTGATTCCTCCAAGTACCGGAGTTCCAACACCAGGTGCATCATGTGGATCAAGTCCATCTAGATCAAGACTTAAGTGAACACCATCTGTATGTGCTAAGTATTCAATCGTCTCTTCCATAACTTTCGCCATGCCTAGACGATCCACCTCATGCATCGTATATACTTTAATTCCTTTTTCTTTGATCAGCTCACGCTCTCCTTCATCTAATGAACGTGCTCCAATAATCACAATATTTTCAGGTTTGATCTTTGGTGTGTAGTCGCTTATGTTTGTAAGCCTTTCATGGCCAATACCAATACTTACAGCAAGAGGCATTCCATGAATGTTTCCGCTCGGAGATGTATCCGCTGTATTCAAGTCTCCATGCGCATCATACCAAATGACGCCTAGATTCTCGTAGTGCTTAGAAACCCCAGCCAATGTACCAATGGCGATACTATGGTCTCCGCCTAATACAAGTGGAAACTTCTTATTCGAGATTACAGTTGATACTGTTTGTGAAAGCTTTTCACTGGCTTCAATGACACCTTTTAAATTTTTTAGATTACCTTCGTTTTCAATACTTTGTTTTTCTGGACGAGCAATATCTATATCACCAAAATCTTCTACACGATAATCCAGGTTTTCAAGTCGTTCAACAACACCCGCATATCGAATCGCACTCGGCCCCATATCCACACCGCGGCGCATTTGTCCTAAATCCATCGGTACACCGATTACTGTAATATCTTTCAACATTTTTTCTTCCTCCCTTATGAAAAAACAAAAACATGAAAATCTAACTCTATTGTAGCTGTAAGGGATTTCATGGTTCAACTGGACAAAATATTGCATAGATATACCGAAAAGAAAGCGCTTTCGGACTTTGATTACATATTTATGAGGTTCGGGGATTCTTAAGTATAAAAAAAGACCAGAGAAGAATCTGGTCTATAGAATAAATTTGTTTGGATTCATCATCTTTTTGAAGTAGCAGGAGCTTGAAAATCGCGAAAAATGAATTGGACAGATTAAGTTGTAGATTGGACAAATTATGGTTCGAATCGGACAGATTATGTGATCAATCCGACAGATAACTGTAACCTACAAAAAAATCACTTCGATGAAGACTGTGTTTTTTTGTATACGCAGCTATTCGGGTTGTGCATTGCCACCTTTTACTGTCCACTATTACACTTTTACTGTCCACTTTCGATAATTTACTGTCCACTTTTAATTTCCCTAGTGTTTTACCTCTTCACATAGAATTCAATCAGCAAATAAAAAAACTTCAGGCATCGCCTGAAGTATAATGATTATGTATATGGTGGAGCTTAGCGGGATCGAACCGCTGACCTCCTGCGTGCAAGGCAGGCGCTCTCCCAGCTGAGCTAAAGCCCCGAAGAAATAAATGGAGCGGGTGATGAGAATCGAACTCACGACCAGAGCTTGGAAGGCTCTTGTTTTACCACTAAACTACACCCGCATATTCTATTAGTATCGTCTAACTTTTGTATCGTTAAACATAAGATGGTGGAGGGGGACGGATTCGAACCGCCGAACCCGGAGGGAGCGGATTTACAGTCCGCCGCGTTTAGCCACTTCGCTACCCCTCCACATAAAAAAAGAGAGTTACTCTTCAAGCACTTCTTTGTGCTGTGTGTCTACTATCAAAGAAAGTAAACATGGTGCCGGCTAGAGGACTTGAACCCCCAACCTACTGATTACAAGTCAGTTGCTCTACCAATTGAGCTAAACCGGCAAGCAAAAAAAATGGTGGAGGATGACGGGTTCGAACCGCCGACCCCCTGCTTGTAAGGCAGGTGCTCTCCCAGCTGAGCTAATCCTCCAAAGTATTTATAAGAAATGGTGACCCGTACGGGATTCGAACCCGTGTTACCGCCGTGAAAGGGCGGTGTCTTAACCGCTTGACCAACGGGCCATAACTGTTTGTTTTAAGTATGATATGGAGCTTCCAACCGGGCTCGAACCGGTGACCTCTTCCTTACCATGGAAGCACTCTACCTGCTGAGCTATGGAAGCAAGTAAAAATGGCTCCACAGGCAGGACTCGAACCTGCGACCGATCGGTTAACAGCCGATAGCTCTACCACTGAGCTACTGTGGAATAATGAAATGAAAATCCACAACTAAGTTGGAATTTTGAGATTATAGCCCAGCGACGTCCTACTCTAACAGGGGGAAACCCCCAACTACCATCGGCGCTAAAGAGCTTAACTTCCGTGTTCGGTATGGGAACGGGTGTGACCTCTTTGCCATCATCACTGGACCTAGTTACTTATGTAACACTCTCAAAATCATTTATCCTGTTGGGACAAGATAAATTTTATTATATTTTAAAACATTTTGCAAGAGAAATTTTTAATGATTTTCATCACTTTTTATGTTCTCTCAAAACTAGATACGACGTTTCCAAACGTTATGCATTTTAAGGATAAGCCCTCGACCGATTAGTATCTGTCAGCTCCACGTGTCACCACGCTTCCACACCAGACCTATCAACCTCATCATCTCTAAGGGGTCTTACTCACTTGCGTGATGGGAAATCTCATCTTGAGGGGGGCTTCATGCTTAGATGCTTTCAGCACTTATCCCGTCCACACGTAGCTACCCAGCTATGCCCCTGGCGGAACAACTGGTACACCAGCGGTGTGTCCATCCCGGTCCTCTCGTACTAAGGACAGCTCCTCTCAAATTTCCTGCGCCCGCGACGGATAGGGACCGAACTGTCTCACGACGTTCTGAACCCAGCTCGCGTACCGCTTTAATGGGCGAACAGCCCAACCCTTGGGACCTACTTCAGCCCCAGGATGCGATGAGCCGACATCGAGGTGCCAAACCTCCCCGTCGATGTGGACTCTTGGGGGAGATAAGCCTGTTATCCCCAGGGTAGCTTTTATCCGTTGAGCGATGGCCCTTCCATGCGGAACCACCGGATCACTAAGCCCGACTTTCGTCCCTGCTCGACTTGTAGGTCTCGCAGTCAAGCTCCCTTGTGCCTTTACACTCTGCGAATGATTTCCAACCATTCTGAGGGAACCTTTGGGCGCCTCCGTTACTGTTTAGGAGGCGACCGCCCCAGTCAAACTGCCCACCTGACACTGTCTCCGAACCGGATTACGGTCCAAGGTTAGAATTTCAATACAGCCAGGGTAGTATCCCACCGACGCCTCCACCGAAGCTGGCGCTCCGGCTTCTCAGGCTCCTACCTATCCTGTACAAGCTGTACCAAAATCCAATATCAAGTTGCAGTAAAGCTCCATGGGGTCTTTCCGTCCTGTCGCGGGTAACCTGCATCTTCACAGGTACTATAATTTCACCGGGTCTCTCGTTGAGACAGTATCCAAGTCGTTACACCTTTCGTGCGGGTCGGAACTTACCCGACAAGGAATTTCGCTACCTTAGGACCGTTATAGTTACGGCCGCCGTTTACTGGGGCTTCAATTCAGAGCTTCTCCC